>CABTAV010000176.1:0-3401 GCA_902482895.1 uncultured Streptococcus sp.
GATATGGAGTCAGCATATAGGAGGCATCCTCATTTAAGACCTCTTAAAATTGAGTGCTTAAATAAAAGAGAATATTTTGAAACAACAGACAATGGATATGAATTCAACAATGATAAAGTGGAAGAGTTTCAAAAAGAACTAGAAGAAATGGTAAATAGCATAGAGCTACTAGAATTTTATTCAAGCTGGGAAAATAAAATATTGTTAACAAGTCAGAAATTAATAAAGAAAACTTCTGATGTTGGTCAAGGGATGAGCGCCAAACAGTTAGTACACTTATTATCTAATATTAATTTGGAACAATTTTCAAGAAATGTGGGAGATGAACAGTTAATAGTTGCTGCATACCAAAGTTTAAATACTGTTTTTTCGTCGTATTTAAATCATAAAATAGAAGATATCAAACTAAGCAAGGAACATTTTAGCGAAATCTCTAAAGTTAAAGTAGACGATTATGAATTTAATTCTTCGCGAGTAAATAGTTGGTTTAATATTAATACGATAGAAAATCCTAGTCGTATAGGACAAGTGTTTTCAATAGATAGCTCTTCTTTCCTTGATGATAATATTATTAAAAATAATGAACTAAGAGGACAATTTATAGAAATTGCAAATCAAAATAAAACGGAGAGTGAGTATTTCAAAACGGTAGAACTTGAAATTAGTCCAGAATGTGATGTTGCTCAAAATAAAAGGAATTTTTATAGAGTGATTCCAGGAATGGTTATTTCCGAATCTCTAATGGTAAGCGTTTTCAAGGAGCTTACGAAGAAACTAGAGCAAGGGCAAAAGAAAGCTATGATTTATTCAATAAAAGGTAGTGGTGAACTAGAATTTAAAAACTTACCACAGTCAATATTTTGGTCTCCAAAATTTGAATTCAAAGCTAATGGAGGGTGCTTTGATGTGTTTTTGATTTTGGATTTGTCACAATTTAAGACAATTCCAATTCAAGATGAAAGCAGGGATTATTTTGAGGATAAAGAAATGCTTTTTTCAGTGAATAGTGATTTATTGCAATCGATAAAAAATAGTTTAGCTAATAATATACAGAAAAAAGGTTATCAGCATATATAATCACTGCTAATCATATGATTTGTAATTTTGAATGTTTTATATTTTATTGGGATCAGTCCGTGACCAAGAGTCTATCGAAGCTGCGGATAAATACGGTTTGACCATGATCTTCACAGGAGTGAGACATTTTAGACATTAAGAACGTTAAAGGGAAGAAAACAGTTTCTTTCCTTTTTTTGCCTAAAACGCGGAGTAGAACGAGATTAAAACGAACGTTTGTGTTATAATATTGGTAAATAATTCGCAAAAGAGGTTGTAAGATGAAGCTGTTAGTTGTCGGTTCGGGTGGTCGTGAACATGCGATTGCTAAGAAGTTGATTGAGTCAAAAGAGGTTGAAAAAGTCTTTGTAGCTCCTGGAAATGACGGGATGACTCTGGATGGTCTGGAATTAGTGAATATCTCTATTTCCGAACATTCTAAGTTGATTGACTTTGCAAAGGCCAACGATATCGCTTGGTCCTTTATCGGGCCAGATGACGCCCTTGCGGCTGGTATTGTGGATGATTTTAACAAAGCTGGGCTCAAGGCTTTTGGTCCGACGAGATTGGCAGCGGAGCTGGAGTGGTCCAAGGATTTTGCTAAGGAAATCATGGTCAAGTACGGCGTTCCGACAGCAGCCTATGGCACATTTTCTGACTTTGAGGAAACTAAGGTCTACATCGAAGAAAAGGGTGCTCCTATCGTAGTCAAGGCGGATGGCTTGGCGCTTGGGAAGGGTGTCGTTGTTGCTGAGACGGTTGAGCAAGCGGTCGAAGCCGCTCACGAGATGCTTTTGGACAATAAATTCGGGGACTCAGGTGCGCGTGTGGTTATCGAGGAATTCCTTGACGGAGAAGAGTTCTCTCTCTTTGCCTTTGTCAATGGGGACAAGTTTTACATCATGCCGACAGCGCAAGATCACAAACGTGCCTATGACGGCGATAAGGGGCCTAATACGGGTGGTATGGGTGCCTATGCGCCAGTTCCACACTTGCCACAGAGCGTAGTTGACACAGCGGTTGAGACTATTGTCAAGCCGGTTCTTGAAGGTATGATTAAAGAAGGCCGTCCTTATCTGGGTATCCTTTATGCAGGGCTTATCCTGACAGCAGATGGTCCTAAAGTCATTGAGTTCAACTCTCGTTTTGGAGATCCTGAAACTCAGATTATCCTGCCTCGATTAACCTCTGATTTTGCGCAAAATATCACGGATATCCTCGATGGCAAGGAGCCAAACATTACGTGGAACGACAAGGGTGTGACTCTGGGTGTGGTTGTCGCATCCAAGGGATATCCGCTAGATTATGAAAAAGGTGTCAAGTTGCCAGCCAAAACCGATGGCGACATCATCACCTACTATGCAGGTGCTAAGTTTGCGGAAAATAGCAGAGCACTGCTATCAAACGGCGGACGAGTTTATATGCTCGTCACCACGAACGATACCGTCAAAGAAGCCCAAGATACCATCTACAAGGAACTCGACAAACAAAACACAGAAGGCCTCTTTTACCGAACAGATATCGGAAGCAAGGCGATAAAGTAAAAGTATAAGAATAACGCGACGAAGTCGCCAAACACGATAATGGTCGTTTGATTTGCGAGCGTTAGCGAGCTAATATAGAACAATCACCGCCGTTGTGAAAGAACGATTGGATTATCATCCAATCGTTCAGGAAAATTGGAAGACCTTGGGCTTCCGATTTAGGCATGAGACACCTTTGGTGGCTGCTGCCGTCCCTCACAACCTAAGGTGATTGAAAAAAGAAAGGAAAGAAAAGGAAAAATTATGATTAAACCAGTAATTTCCATCATCATGGGCTCAAAATCCGACTGGGCAACCATGCAAAAAACAGCTGAAGTTTTAGACCGTTTCAGTGTAGCCTACGAAAAGAAAGTTGTCTCTGCCCACCGTACTCCAGACCTCATGTTCAGACATGCGGAGGAAGCTCGTAGCCGTGGTATCAAGGTCATTATCGCAGGTGCAGGTGGCGCAGCCCATTTGCCAGGTATGGTAGCTGCTAAGACTACACTTCCAGTCATTGGTGTGCCCGTCAAATCACGTGCGCTTAGCGGTGTGGACTCTCTCTACTCTATCGTGCAGATGCCAGGTGGGGTACCAGTCGCAACTATGGCTATCGGTGAAGCAGGTGCGACCAATGCGGCCCTCTTTGCCCTTCGTCTCCTCTCTGTAGAAGATCAGGCTATCGCGACAGCTTTGGCAGATTTTGCAGAAGAACAAGGAAAAATCGCAGAGGAGTCGACAAATGAGCTCATCTAAAACAATCGGAATTATCGGTGGCGGCCAGCTGGGTCAGATGATGGCCATTTCTGCTATCTACATGGG
>CABTAV010000177.1:0-3352 GCA_902482895.1 uncultured Streptococcus sp.
ACCCTAACAGATGCTATTGCTGATAAAAAAATCCATGCTTAATAATTAACTATGATATAATTGACTTATAAACAGAGCTTTTCCATCTCCCCTTGAAACAGTTCGTTCTGCAGTAGGAGGTGGGACGGTTCTGTTTTTACCATAAAGGAGTATTTAACATGGCAAAAGTTAAAGAAAAATGGAACCCAACAATATCACATATTGTCCCTAAAGGTACCAAACTAGCAGACGGTACAATATTAGACAAAGAAACAACCTTAACACAAGAAGAATTTACTAAAAATCCCCCTGTTATTCCAGCAGGACACCCTTATTATAATCTTTTAGCTAGAATAAGCAGAGAGGAAATAGAAAAGGAAGAGCTATAGAACCAAGAAGCAGTAAAATATAGTAGTTTTGCGCGTGATATTCGCTTGAAAATGACTTGTTAAGATCAACAAAATTGATAACCACGTGCTTTTAGCTATCTCACCTTTTCGCTAGCTAAAACAACCAATGCGCGTGATAAACATGGTATAATATATTCACAGCTTGAGGCTTGCATAGTCTATCCGATTAGGGAGAGTTAGACCGTGAGGTCACACACTCCCTTTTTTGGTATAATAAACCTATCAGATAAGCAAAAACAACTAAAAAAGCGTAGCTGATGACTACGCTAGTTCTTGCCTGTTGAACTCGTAAATTATTGACCTATTTTAGGTCTTTTTTTACTCCCCTTTTTATGGACTTTGGGAGAATATTAAAGGTCATTTGTGACTATGTTTTTTCAAAAAGTCCACAAAAATAAAGCCTATAAACTCCTATTTGAAGCCATTCCTAGACACTTTTCAGAATTTCTTCAAAAGTCATGTTTTTCTCCTTTAATTTCTAACATTCTTCCCTTCATTATAACAAAAAACCGCTTTGTAACGGCTTTTTGACTATATTTCACTCCATTTTATCTTCTTAAACCCACGGAACAAGACAAAGATTCCAATAAAGAGGACAGCTAAAGGAATGATTTTTGTGAGGAAAGTATTTGAAATACCCATCCACTCATAGTAACGGAGCAGAGAACCTACAATAAGGTGGGCAACAATCATACTGTTAAAGGGACGAAAAACCGGTTCTTTCCAATTCCAAATACTGATGACTAGGGAAATCGTAAAGACAGATAAACTATCCCAGGGAGCCGGAAGATTTAAGACTCCTTCTTGTATGAAACTTCCTATTCCTACATATCCTAGAACGACTAGCAGAACAAGAATCCCAACGACAATATAAGTACCAATTTTCATTTTAGGAGAATCTTGGACTAAACTTTTTCGTAAAATTGTAGCCACAAGCCCAAATCCAACCAGAAAAAGAAGAAGTTGGCCTAAAAACGTGAGCAAATTGACTGTTAAGAGAGGACCTTTAGAAAAATTACCCAGTAGATGATAGTAACGTAATATCGCTAGGACAAAAATTGGCGTCAAAAGGGACTCCTTGATAGAACTGCGTGGTGCTTCCTTGAGAATCTCTTTCATTATTTTTTTAGGATTCTTACCTAAATAATCCTCTGCACTCATGCCATCTCGTTCTGCTTCTGAGAAATCTAACATCATCAAATAAATCTGCTCTCTGAGATAGTCCTCATCATAGATAAATCCAGCAAGATTAAAACTATCCCACAGCTCCTCAAAATACTGATGATTCTCCTCAGAAAACTCATGCAACAAAGCGTTTGTTTCTTCATAATACTTCATTTTCTTCATGGTTTAACCCCCGTTCTTAATCCCTTCTACTTTTTGACTCAAATCATCCCATTGTTGCCAAAAGACTGAGACACGCTCTTCTCCTTCTTTCGTTAACGAAAAATACTTCCGATCTGGACCATCTGGCGACGGACGCATGCCGCCTCTTATCCATTGATTTTTTTCTAATTTTTGCAACAAAGGATAAATAGTTCCTGGAACGATAGTATCAAATCCAGCTTCTCGCAAAGTCTGAACCAACTCATAACCATATCGCTCTTTTTGACCAATCATATCCAAGACACAACCTTCAAGCACACCTTTTAACAGTTGAGTTTCTTTCATCCCTTCTCCCTTCTCACCTATTTTGTAATACCTACTAGTATCTTCACCTATAGTATACTACTCCTACACTAGTTTGTAAAGCATAATAGTTGAAATAAAAAAACGACAACCACTTTTCAGCGGTTATCGTTGCTTATCTTTTTAATCTTTTCCACCAAGTCGACTATTGATATTCATCATGATACTAGCTATTTTTTCACCCCAGTACGGATCTGATGCATAGCGTACATTCATTCCTGTCGCTTTATTTCCAAGATGATCTCTTCCACGGTCAATATAGTTCTCACGAATCCACTTGGCCGCACCAAGAATTCCTTTATCTACATCATCAAATTTCTTAGCTGAATCATAGGGACTGGTATCGTAAGCAGCTATTCCGAAGAAGTTATTTTTATCATTAGCAATTTGGCTACGTCCCCAAGCACTTTCTAGCGCACTGTGAGCCATTAAATAAAGAGCATTGACACCGTAACGTTTTTCAGCTTCTTTAAAAATTGCTCCTTTACCGGCAAGACGACTGTTTCGGATATTCATAATTGAATAAACTCTATTTAATTCATCCGCACTATAGTTGGTTGGTTCAGTTAAATTCTTGAAAAGGAAACGATTTTTGATAGTAAACCCATCGAAATGTTCTCCATCCTTTGAATAATACTTCTTACCAATTTTCATAGCTGAAGTATGTGGAGCTACCCGAATACTAGTGTATGGAGAAAGTTCATGATATAGGAATCTTCCGTCAGTAGTATAGTGAGGAATAAACTCACTTTCTTCATCAACTAAAGTCAAATCATTTTGATTCATATAACCAGACAAGCCTGATATTGAAACAGCAAGGCGACTGTCCTTACTTTTAGAGCTATCATAGGTCACAATACTTCCCTGATTGACATAGCTCAAAATATCTCCTGATTCGCTATAAATATATGCTGTGATTGGTTTAACCTTAAAATATTTGGGGCTTTGAATCCACTTTCCATCACTCTGGAAGAAGTACTCCTTATTTTTGATGTTAAAACCACCAGTAACATAGCTTCCATCTTCTTTTAGGTAGTACCATGCATTGTAGTTAGGATCAAAAATCCATTCATTCTTAGCCATATAACCACCAGATTTGAGATAATAAGCACCAATCCATTCACGTGAAGCATAAGCACCACCTGATTTTAGGTAAAACCAGCTATTATAAGATTTATCAAAAATCCATTCTTTTTCAGCCATCGCTCCACTATTTTTTAGATAGTAAGCATCTTTCCACTGATTACTAGCCATCACACCGTCACTGTTAAAAT
>CABTAV010000178.1:0-3336 GCA_902482895.1 uncultured Streptococcus sp.
CTGGGTTACAATACCAAGCTTTCCTGCCATCTGCTGAAGTTGCATGGCAATGAGAGATGAAATCAAGATAACAAACAAGAGACTATACTTATAGGAAGCACCACCGACTACACTGGTAATCCAGTTTCCTGGATCCATATAACCAACTGCGACAAGAGCACCCGGACCTAAAAAGGCATTTAAATTTTGCCAGAAATGATTGTTATTTGGAGTATCGATAGATTGATTAATCTCAGAGAGTGACACTTTTTTATGAGAAGACATAGATACTTACCTCTTTCTAAACCTACTTTTTCATTATTTTCTATTAGAGAAAAATAAGATTGACTTTAAACTATTAAAACAATGAAAACTATATGAAAAACATTTAGTTTTTTCATTATTTTTCTTAAGGCACCTTAATATTTTTCTTAAGGCACCTTAATATTTTTCTTAAGGCACCTTAATATTTTTCTTAAGGCACCTTAATTATAACACAAAAATGAAAACTATATGAAAAACATTTAGTTTTTTCATTATTTTTCTTAAGGCACTTTAATTATAACAGAAAATATGATAAAAACTTAAGAAAATTCAGGACTTGATTTAATATTTAGGATACAACAAAATGTTGTATTCTTTTTTTGCAAAAGAATACCAAAGAAAAAAATAAAAAACGTTGATTTAACAACGTTTTACCAAGGAATGCAAAAGAATGCAAAAGAATGCAAAGGAATAATGGAGCCGGTGGGAGTCGAACCCACGTCCAAACACCTGCCAACATATTTGTCTACAACCATAGGTTATGTATTAGTTTAACAGTCCCTCGACACATAACTCAAGCCTAGAAACTGCGAGTCTATCAATCTCTTATCAAGCCGCTAGACAAGACTTGATCGTATCTCGCTAATAATAAGACCTGTCATTGAACACGAGCAATCCAAATCGGGTCACGCCTGCTGGTGTTTAGGCAGCTAGAGCGTAAGAAGTGTTATTTTTTGCAGTTATATTTAACTGAGCGTTTACGTCGCCACACGAGTCGCAAAATATGCCTCATAATGCCTGTCGAATCCGTAACGACCCCAAAAGACAATAGAACCATTATACCTCATCTAACTCAAAAATGCAAAAAGGAAATCAACTAACTACACAAGATAGTCTTTCAAGGCTTTTGTCAAAACCTGATAACCAGTAACACTAAGGTGCAGTCCATCAGTTGTATATTCTTTTTTGAGTTGGCCTGCCTGGTCTGTCAAACTATCAAAAACTGGCACAAATTCTACCTGCATATAGGCAGAGGCAAGCTCTTGATAGGCTTGATTCCATTTCTGAATTTTTTCATTCGAGCGGATATAAACCGTCTGCTTGTACTCCTCTCCCTCATTGACTGGCAAAATGGAAAGCAGTTTAATCTCAGTCAATGGATAATCGCGAGCAATGGATTGTATGATAGCTTCTAGGTTATTGAGAGCCTCATTCACAGGAACATCTTTTCCAATATCATTTGTCCCAATCAAAAGGACAATTTTATCTACCGCTCCACCGTAAAGATGCGCATCTAGATTCTCTAGTAACAGCCCTGTCTGATAACCTCGAATGCCTCGATTGACAATCGTCTTTGAAGTTCCAAATAACTCCTGCAAAGGGTAATACTCAACAATGGAATCCCCAATAAAGAGAACATCTGGCTCTACAACAGAAACCTGATTTAAGTGACGATACTTGGTTTGGATTTTTCCTTGTTCCTTTAGGAGCCAATTTTCTAATAACTGTACTGCCACTTCATTCTCCTTTTTCTAACCAGTTCTCCAAGATTTGATAAACTCCTCCTTGGCTGTTGGTTGGCGCTAGAGCAGTCGCCACAGCTTTGGCTTTATCATCAGCATTTTCCATCGCATAGGCAATTCCAGCCATTTCAAGCATTTCAACATCGTTTTCACTGTCACCAAAAGCCATAATTTGTTTGGGGTTCAATTCCCAACGCTTGAGTAATTCTTCCAAGCCCCATGCTTTATGAATACCAGCTTGGAGGATATCAATGCAACCATAGCCACTCGATACAGCCCGAACACGGCCATCAAAGAGGCTATTGATTTCTCCCAAAACCGGACTCAAACGTTCTTCACCAACAACCATACTCATCTTGAGCACACCACCAAAGAGGTCAGAGGTTAACTCATCCACAAAATGCATCCGTTGGTAGAATTTTTCAATCATTTCTGGAGTCATAAAACTTTCAAGATCTGTAAAAATCGTACCTTCTTTGACGAAACCACCCTTCATCCCCGTTACAACAAACTGGTCCTGACACGCTCGATCCTTGAAACGAGCCAAAGCCTTATCAACAATGGCATCATCCCAAGTCTGAGCCTGAATCAGTTCATTGTTTTCAAAAATACGAGCACCGTTTGCAACAACCAGAACCACTCGATCGACCAAGTGCTCCAGTAGTTGCCTCATGCGATGAATTTCATTGCCCGTCGCGATGACAAAACGAATACCCCTTTGATCCAACTGATCTAAAATCTTTTCCAAGCGTGGGAGATCAAGCTGGCCTCTAGAATCCAGCAAGGTCCCATCCATATCTGTTGCAATTACCTTAATCGTCATTTACTTTCCTCTGGATTCAAGCTAATCCCACTTCAATCCCACATGTTCGTTCATTTCTTTATAGGCTGTATCAATTCGTTCCTTAGTCGCTTCATCTAACTGGTCACGATGACTACCACCCTCGATAAAATCTTCTAAGATATAGGTTTGGTAAAGGAAAAGTGGATAACCTTCTGGAGAATAGGTTCCTTTAGGTGTACGATTTACCCAAGAAGGATGTGCTTTAGCAGTTTCGATTGTCGTCTTGCCATCCTTTTTCTTAATGGTCACATCCATAAGAACACCACGCTCTGTCCACTTAGCATTCTCTTCATCTTGCATGGTTTCAATTCGTTGATTAGAAATGAAGTTCCCCATTGAATAGATAATGAGTTTCTTGTCTCCATCTTTTTCAACCGTTTCAGATGGTTCAACTACGTGAGGGTGCCCTCCAAAGATAATATCCGCTCCCCAATCGATCATCTTGTGATAAAGAGCCTTTTGTTCTTCAGTTGGTTCCAAGCGATACTCCACACCCATCTGAGGCATGATAATGGTGATATCTGCTTCTTTCTCTGCTCGTTCAATTTCAGCCTTCATCTTGTCTTCATTTAGGTCTGAAAGATAGCGGTTATAGTCTTCTTGAGAAATACTTTGCTCAATTCCATTAAAACCATAAGAATAGGCCAAAAGTGCAACCTTGATACCATTCACTTCCTTGATAACCAGTGGAGCTTGATCACGGGACTCATGCGTATACACTCCAAT
>CABTAV010000179.1:0-3309 GCA_902482895.1 uncultured Streptococcus sp.
CATTTTTATCCACAGGAGCAACCGCCATTGCCTGCATACCATTGGAGGTGTTGTCTTTTACTTCTACAACTTTAAAATTCCCTAAATCTCTCTTTTTTGGATTAAATGGATATATTTTATTTGCCTCAGGTGTATAATCCTTATCAGTCTTCAATTTATCAACCCAATACACTTGCTCAGCTAACCAATTATATTGTTCTTCTTTTACTTTCACCTTTTATTATTCTCCCAAGTATTGTACTTGTATATTATCTATAGAAACATTTTCCTTCTCTGCTATCACATGATTTTTTTCAATCGCTCTAAATTTTTCAATCGGACCAAGGACTACAGATTTTTCTTCGTCGTTAAATTCATCTATTTCTCGAGTAGTCAGTCCTGTATGATACTCGTCATCTAATTCAAACAATAAATGATATGAACCTGTTTTTTTATCTTTGTTAAATTTATTAAATTTAATTTTATTAAAATCATAATTTCTTGCTATCCACTTTACCACATTATCCTGTTGCGTTTTTGTCAAAGTTAATTTATTCTCAAAAATTTTACCATTTGGATGATTTAAACTAAACATCACGATTCCTCCTATAATACAGATTACTAAAGCAATAATACCCCATTTTTTGTGCCTATTCATTGACACACCTCCTTATATTATTCTATAAAACAACTTGGTCTTAATTACCTTATAGTATAGGACCAATAGTCGCTCTGGTCTTGTGCATTGAATTCAAGATTAGCATAGTTCACTCGCGATTTCCTTTTCTAATTCTACTGCTTCCATTCTACCATAATTTGAAAGAGCTTACAGATATTTTTCGTAGAGTTAATACTGCTTTCAAACACTCTGCTATTTATTTTAAGCTCTTTAAGTAGGTATTCTTTGGATTTAAAGCAATCAAAAAGCAGGCGATCGAACACCTACTATCTTATATTATTGACCAGATGCATAGGGAGCAATTGCTTTATAAGCCGACTCCAACGCTTTCTTCATTGTGTCACGTCCAGTTTTCAACTGTTGAACAAATAGAGTACGGGTTTGTTCAGGCACTACTGTATCATCAGAACCAATACTTGAAAGACTTTCGTTAAATGACTCTCTTACAGTCTCCATAGACTTAATCGCTGGTTCAACTTGGGCGTTATATGCTTCTTTTCCACTATCTGGAATTTTCTCCCCAATTTCAACTGCATACTTTTTATAATTGTCGACTAATTTGCCAAAGACGTTCTTCACTTCTCCAACAGTTTTAGCATTCTCAATTTCTTCATCAGTGATCAAAACAACCTCATTATTTTCTGTCTTTGAACTTGACGTTGTTGATGAGGTCTCTGAAGAAGTTTTCTCTATAGAGCTTGAATTTTTAGTCGCAGAATCAGACGTTGTTTTCCCTGCACATGCTGCTAAAACAACAACAGATAAAAGAGCCATACTGGCTGTAATAATTTTCTTCATAATGTTCTCCTTTTTATTAAGAATTAAGCCCATTCTATAACAAAATAATTTCAATGTCAAATTTTAGCTAAGCCACCTTTTCTTCCTTATCATCTGACTCTTTTCTAAGAAATTCTACTACAAACCTCACTTCAAAATAAGAGCTACCGGCTTTATTTCTCACTTTGTAAAAAATCAAAAAAATTCTTCACATCCTCTACATACCCATGCTTTTCTATTAAGCTGGCTAAGAGTTCCAGATTGTGCCCCTGATAGTTGTCTTCTCTTCGTAGCTCTTCATACATTTCGATAAAGGGAAGTCCCTTGGACTTGGCCAGTTCTAACTCCGCTTCATAATCATAAGCGACTTTACGAAATAGGATATTTACCAATTCCCCATCTTCAACTTCTATCACGGCATACTGGGCACGGTGATTTTTTAACGCCTCCCAATTAAAATAGGGCATGCCAATCGACCCTGGATTGATGATTTGTTGCCCTTGACTTCCATAACGAAGCAACTGCTTGTGAACATGACCATAAACTGCCACGTCCGTTTCCGCATCTAGCAGTTGGTCAAATTTATCTGTATCATTCCCAACCAGTAGGTCCCCACCATAGTTCTTATTTGGCAAATTATGAGAGATAGAAAAGCGCAATCCGTCAATTTCTTTCTTTTCCAGCAAAGGCAAGCTTCGTAGCCAGACAATCGTTGCAGGATCCATTTGCTCCATCAAAAACTGGGTCATGCGCATTGACTGGATTTCTTTCGGATGTTCCAAACCATATTCGCCATCCAAGGCCTCAAGGACACGATCATCCCAATTGCCTCGAACACTGGTTGTGATAGAAAGGTCCTTTAGCAGGGCGACTAAGTCATTTGCGCCTGGACCAGGAAGAAAAATATCTCCCAGAAGCCAGTATTCACTGACTCCTTGATTTTTAGCATCTGCAATCACTGCTTCTAGGGCCGTCGCATTGCCATGAATATCTGATAAAATTGCGATTTTATGTTTCATTGTGATTTCCTTCCGTTTGATAATCTACTTGTTCTTCCGCCACTTGAGGCAAGACTTCTGCCTCCTGCGGGTTCAACTTCCTCTGCACAGCTTCTGCAACTGCTCTTGGTACCCCAACTTCGACAATCTCATCCACACTGGCTTCCTTGATTTTAGTCAAAGACTTGAAATGCTTCATAAGATTCTGCTTGCGTTTAGGTCCCAGACCGTCAATTCCATCCAGTTGTGATGAAAAGGAATTTTTGGAGCGCAGTTGGCGGTGGAAGGTGATGGCAAAGCGGTGAACCTCATCTTGGATGCGTTGGAGGAGGAAAAATTCCTGAGAATTGCGAGACAACTCCACCACCTTCAGCGGATCTCCAAAGAGCAATTCATGGGTTTGGTGCTTATCATTCTTTTGCAGACCTGCAATGGGGATATCCAAGCCTAGCTCCTCTTGGATGACTTGCTTGGCGATATTGACTTGACCTTGTCCTCCATCAATCACAATCAAATCTGGCGGGGTTAAACCATCACGTTGAACTCGGCCATAGCGCCTGCGAATGACTTCTCTCATACTGGCATAGTCGTCTGGTCCAACGACAGTCTTGATTTTATACTTACGGTAATCCTTCTTACTAGGTTTGCCGTTAACAAAGACCACCATGGCTGAAACAGGACTGGTCCCCATGATATTGGAGTTATCGAAGGACTCAATACGAACTGGTGTGGGAATTTGGAGCAAGCGACCAAGATTTTCAATAGCTCCTTGGGTCTTTTCGACAGATTTCTCCAGCAGGTTGAATTTCTGCTCTAGGCTGACGCGGGCATTCTTTATAGCTAGATTGACCAGCTGTTTTTTCTCTCCACGTTGGG
>CABTAV010000180.1:0-3230 GCA_902482895.1 uncultured Streptococcus sp.
CTCCTTTGAAATAACGGACACTTGGCTGGTCGGTGTACCCAGCATCTCAGATACCTTTTTCAAGGTGCGGCAGGAACCTTTCTGCCCTCAAATGTCTTTCGTTAATGTTATTCTAGCACTATCTACTTTTTTTGTCAAGTTTTCTCAATCTACCAGACTTAATCAGGATTTATAAAGCTCTATTATTCGTTAGATACTCAATTTTAACTTTTCCCTTTTCCTCAAAATAATAGTATAATAGAGGTAGAATTTAGAATCGAGGTACACCTATGGCTGTAAAATTTACAAAACGAGACGACTTGGACAAAATGTTTGAAGAGTTTGCTAAACTCCCAGATTTGAAGCAGGTCACTTTCCCTGATGACAAAGAGAAAAAGGCCAAAGCAGAAAAGAAAAACTAGATGACTGCTTTCCAACAACTCCCATCTAGTGTGCTTCAGACTGGAGCCATTTTTCTCTCCATTATCATTGAAGCCCTCCCTTTCGTGCTGATAGGAAGTATTGTCTCAGGGCTGATTGAAGTCTATATCACACCTGACAAGGTTTATCATCTTCTCCCTCGAAATCGTTGGGGGAGAATCTTTTTTGGGACCTTCGTTGGGATGCTTTTTCCTTCTTGTGAATGTGGAATCGTCCCCATTATCAATCGTTTTCTGGAAAAGAAAGTTCCCAGTTACACGGCTGTTCCCTTTCTTGTGACTGCACCAGTTATCAATCCCATTGTTCTATTTGCGACCTATTCTGCCTTTGGCAACTCCTTTCACGTTGCCTTGTTACGAGCTCTGGGGTCCATTCTTGTAGCTGTGATACTAGGAATTTTTCTGGGATTTTTCTGGCAAGAACCCATTCAAAAAGAAAATCGTTTTGCCTGTCATGAGCATGATTTTTCTCACTTGAGCCCTGCAAAGAAAGTTTTTCAAGTCTTTGTGCAGGCCATTGATGAATTTTTTGATACGGGGCGTTATTTGGTATTTGGCTGTCTCTTTGCCTCTATAATACAGGTCTACGTTCCGACACGCATTTTGACTTCTATCAGTGCGACCCCTCTTTTTGCCATCTTGCTGTTGATGCTTTTGGCCTTTCTTCTTTCACTTTGTAGTGAGGCAGATGCCTTTATCGGTGCTTCTCTTCTCTCGAGTTTCGGTTTGGCACCAGTTCTGGCCTTTCTCGTTATTGGCCCAATGCTAGATATCAAAAATATTCTCATGATGAAAAATTACTTGAAAGCACGATTTATCAGTCACTTCATAACGATTGTAACTCTGGTCGTTTTAGTCTATTCTCTCTTGATTGGAGTCATCCTATGATTCGATTTTTAGTTTTAGCTGGCTATTTTGAACTGACCATTTATCTCCATCTGTCGGGCAAATTAAACCAGTACATCAACATGCACTATTCCTATCTGGCCTATATTTCCATGGTGCTTTCTTTTATATTGGCTATTGTTCAATTGTATATCTGGATGAAGCAAGTCAAAACCCACAGTCATCTGAATAGCCGATTAGCGAAGGTAATAAGTATTGCTCTTCTGGCAATTCCAATTGTTGTTGGTTTAACTTTCCCAACTGTTAGCTTGGATTCTCAGACCGTATCTGCCAAAGGCTATCATTTCCCCTTATCAGAAGGAACGGATCAAGCCATTCAGACCAGCGAAGGGACGACAAGCCAATATTTGAAACCAGATACCAGTTCTTATTTCTCAAAAACAGCCTATGAAAAGGAAATGAGAATGGCGGCGGATAAATACTTGTCCAAAGATAGCATTCAGGTCACCAACGAAAACTATATGGAAGTCATGGAAGCTATCTACGACTATCCAGATGAGTTTGAGGGTAGGACAGTCCAGTTCACAGGCTTTGTCTACAACGATCCCAGTCATGTCAATAGCCAATTTCTGTTCCGCTTCGGCATTATCCACTGTATTGCAGACTCGGGTGTGTATGGATTGCTGACTAAGGGAAATACCCGTCAGTATGAAAATAATACCTGGATTACAGCCAAAGGAAAACTGGTCAATCACTACCATAAAGAACTCAAACAAAATCTCCCAACCTTGGAAATCGAAAGCTTCACCAAAGTCGATAAACCAGAAAATCCATACGTGTATCGCGTGTTTTAAAAAGAGACAATATCAGAGTTTCTGGATTACAGAATTCTAATATTGTCTCTTCATTTTTTTCTTATGCTCATTTCAATCCAACATACTAGCTTATTTTTTAATTTTTTCTCTAATAAAATGTTGAGAAACCCATTTAGAATAGCTTATCATTTTTTCATCAGTTAAAGCTCCTACCACTATAGTCACACACATATCAACAGCTTCTTCCGCAGAAAAAGAAAAGTGATAACCATTTAATTGTAAAAATTGAACCAAAACATAAAAGGCTGTTCACTTATTGGCATTGGCAAAAACATACTTCTTTATCAATCGGACAAATAATACTGTTGCGTTATCAAAAATTGTTGGATAAAAAGGTTTACTAAAAACAAATTGTTCTGGTAAGTTCACAATCATATTTAACGCTGAAGGACTAACTGTTTGAATTTGCTTATTTGGAGAATACCGTTGAATTACTAAAGCATTGATTTTTTCAATTTACTTTTCCGTTAAATATACTGTCATTTTTCCACCAAAGCTTTGAAAACTTCATCGTATTCATCAAAAATTATATCCAGTTTTAAATCAAAGGCATCATAAGAAATCTGATGTCCAGACTCTTCGGGAATAAAGATAATTTCGCCACTTGGAATATTGAATTCACTGGGAATCGTAATGGTAATTGAATTTCCTTGTTTTCTTGTTTTTACTGCCATATGATTTCCTCCTTTGAAGTATTGTAACAAATAAGTACGGTAATTACAATGATAGTGTAAAACTGCTATCTCATATCAAATCTTAACCAAAATACTTCTGCATAAGTGATTTTTTCAAGGTTTCCAATTCTTCCAGAGATTTTTGAATTGTCAATTATGATTTTGCTCTTTATGTCATATATTAAATATTTGTTAGAGGATTTGCGTTACCTTCAGTCCAAAGCATTTCCCACAACTGATCAATTTTATTTTTTAATTCACCTGTAATCATATAATCTCTTTTCTTTATTTTTTAAAGTTATTAATATCCCTATTTTAACAGATTTCGAACAAAGCTTCAATTAGGTTTATATCTATAAGAATTTCTTCCAAAAATAAAAAAGCAAACACAAAATATGGTTCACTTTTTAAACATC
>CABTAV010000181.1:0-3178 GCA_902482895.1 uncultured Streptococcus sp.
GCCTTTGTCAGTCTGTATGACGATGAAAAAGGGGTGACTGTATCTAACAAGGGATTGAATGAATACGAAATCCTTGGAGACGACACCATTGCCGTGACTATTCTGCGTGCATCAGGTGAGCTAGGCGACTGGGGCTACTTCCCAACATCAGAAGCTCAGTGTTTGCGTGAGTTTGAAGTCGAATTTGCGATTGAATGCCACCAAGCCCAAGAACGCTTTTCAGCCTATCGTCGCGCTAAAGCCTTGCAGACACCATTTACTAGCCTTCAGATTGCTAGACAAGAAGGAGGTGTGGCTGCGACTGGTAGCCTCTTGAGTCATTCTGTTCTCAGCATACCACAAATCTGTCCGACAGCCTTTAAGGTAGCTGAAAATGAAGAAGGTTATGTTCTTCGTTACTACAATATGTGTAGTGAAAATGTGCGTGTACCAGAAAGTCAACATCT
Source organism: uncultured Streptococcus sp. (assembly GCA_902482895.1). Lineage (GTDB taxonomy): Bacteria > Bacillota > Bacilli > Lactobacillales > Streptococcaceae > Streptococcus. The sequence continues at coordinate 447 of CABTAV010000181.1, forward strand.
CTTCCTTGACCTACTTGAACGACCATACCCAGTTCATAGAGGCCTCATTTCACCACAAGAGATTCGTACAGAATTCATCCAAAAAGAAGAAATCTAATTTTAAAAAGTAAACATAAAAAGAAAGGAGGGGCGAAAAGGTAAGGATTAACTGCTGATTCGCCCCTTTTTATGGTAAAAACGATGACCATTGCAACGATTGATATTGGAGGGACTGGGATTAAGTTTGCCAGTCTGACTCCTGATGGGAAAATACTGAATAAGACAAGCATTCCAACGCCTGAAAGTTTGGAGGATTTACTAGCTTGGTTAGATCAGTGCTTGTCAGAGCAGGATTACAGTGGGATTGCTATGAGCGTTCCAGGCGCGGTCAATCAAGAGACAGGTGTGATTGATGGCTTCAGTGCGGTGCCCTACATCCACGGATTTTCTTGGTATGAGGTGCTTAGCTCTTATCAGATTCCTGTCCATCTAGAAAATGATGCCAACTGCGTTGGACTTAGTGAACTGCTAGCTCATCCAGAACTTGAAAATGCAGCCTGTGTCGTGATTGGGACAGGGATTGGCGGAGCTATGATTATTAATGGCAGACTTCATCGAGGTCGCCATGGCCTGGGTGGGGAATTTGGCTACATGACAACTCTTGCCCCTGCTGAAAAGCTCAACAACTGGTCGCAACTAGCGTCAACTGGAAATATGGTGCGATACGTGATTGAAAAATCTGGTCAGACTGATTGGGACGGTCGCAAGATTTACCAAGAGGCCGAAGCAGGAAATGCCCTTTGTCAAGAAGCCATTGAGCGCATGAACCGTAATCTGGCGCAAGGCTTGCTCAATATTCAGTATCTGATTGATCCAGATGTTATCAGTCTGGGAGGCTCTATCAGCCAAAATCCAGACTTTATCCAAGGTGTCAGGAAGGCTGTTGACGACTTTGTCGATACCTACGAAGAATACACGGTCGCACCAGTTATCCAAGCCTGCACCTATCATGCAGATGCTAATCTCTACGGTGCCCTTGTCAACTGGCTACAGGAGGAAAACCAATGGTAAGATTTACAGGACTTAGTTCCAAACAAGAGCAAGCAGTAGAGTTGCTTAAAAAGCATATTTCGCTACCAGATGTAGAGGTAGCTGTCTCCCAATCTAACCAAGCCTCTATCTCTATCAAGGGTGAGGGTGGTCACTATCAACTAATCTATCGCAAACCTCACCAACTCTACCGTGCCTTGTCCCTGTTGGCAACATCCCTAGCAGAAGGTGACAAGGTAGAGATTGAGGAGCAGGCGGCTTATGAAGAGTTGGCCTATATGGCTGACTGTTCACGAAATGCGGTGCTGAATGTGGCTTCTGCCAAGCAGATGATAGAGGTCTTGGCTCTCATGGGCTACTCAACCTTTGAGCTTTATATGGAGGACACCTACCAGATTGAGGGACAACCTTACTTTGGTTATTTCCGCGGGGCTTATTCGGCTAAGGAGTTGCAGGAAATCGAAGCCTACGCCCAACAGTTTGACATGACTTTTGTTCCTTGTATTCAGACCTTGGCCCACTTGTCAGCCTTTGTTAAATGGGGTGTCAAGGAAGTGCAGGAGCTCCGTGATGTAGAGGATATTCTTCTCATTGGCGAAGAAAAGGTTTATAACCTGATTGATGGCATGTTTGCTACTCTATCTAAATTGAAGACTCGCAAGGTCAATATCGGGATGGACGAAGCCCACTTGGTTGGTTTGGGACGCTACCTGATTCTCAACGGTGTTGTGGACCGTAGTCTCCTCATGTGCCAACACTTGGAGCGCGTGCTGGATATTGCAGACAAATATGGTTTCCACTGCCAGATGTGGAGCGATATGTTCTTTAAACTTATGTCAGCAGATGGCCAGTACGACCGTGATGTGGAAATTCCAGAAGAAACTCGTGTCTACCTAGACCGTCTCAAAGACCGTGTAACCTTGGTTTACTGGGACTATTATCAGGATAGCGAGGAAAAATACAATCGCAACTTCCGCAACCATCATAAGATTAGTCATGACCTTGCATTTGCAGGGGGAGCTTGGAAGTGGATTGGCTTTACACCCAATAACCATTTCAGCCGTCTAGTGGCGATCGAGGCCAATAAAGCCTGCCGTGCCAATGAGATCAAAGAAGTCATTGTAACGGGTTGGGGGGATAATGGTGGGGAAACAGCCCAATTCTCTGTCCTACCAAGTTTGCAAATCTGGGCAGAACTCAGCTATCGCAATGACCTAGACCGACTGTCTGCTCATTTCCAGACCAATACAGGTCTATCGGTTGAAGATTTTATGCAGATTGACCTTGCCAACCTCTTGCCAGACTTGCCAGGCAATCTCAGTGGCATTAATCCCAACCGCTATGTCTTTTATCAGGATATTCTCTGTCCGATTCTTGACCGACACATGACACCTGAACAGGACAAACCGCACTTCGCTCAGGCTGCTGAGACGCTTGCTGACATTAAAGAAAAAGCTGGCAACTATGCCTACCTCTTTGAAACTCAGGCCCAGTTGAACCAGATTTTAAGTAACAAAGTCAATGTGGGAAGACGCATTCGTCAGGTCTATCAAGTGGATGATAAGGAAAGTCTGCAAGAAATTGCAAGACAAGAATTACCAGAGCTCAGAAGCCAAATTGAAGATTTCCATGCTCTCTTTAGCCACCAATGGCTGAAAGAAAACAAGGTCTTTGGCTTGGATACGGTTGACATCCGTATGGGC
>CABTAV010000182.1:0-3161 GCA_902482895.1 uncultured Streptococcus sp.
CTTTCCACTGATTACTGACCATCACACCATCATTGTTAAAATAGTACCATGTGCCCTTATTTTTTTCCCATTTATTACGAAGGATTTTTCCTGAATCTGTGGCATAATACCATTTATCAGTAATCTTCACCCAAGCATTTTGAGCCATTGCCCCACTGCTGTTAAGAAGATAATCGTTCACTATAGCATTACTGGCCATAACTCCATCTTGATTGAAGTAATACCAAACATTGCCAATTTTTTCCCATTTATTACGAAGGATTTTTCCTGAATCTGTAGCATAGTACCATTTATCAGCAATTTTCACCCAGGAATTTTCTACCATTGCTCCACTAGTATGAAAAGCATAGTCATTAACAATAGTATTGCTAGCCATGACTCCATCTTGATTGAAGTAATACCAAACATTATCAATTTTTTCCCATTTATTACGAAGAATTTTTCCTGAACCTGTGGCATAATACCATTTATCAGCAATTTTCACCCAGGAATCTTCTAGCATTGCTCCACTAGTATGAAAAGCATAGTCATTAACAATAGTATTGCTAGCCATGATTCCATTTTGATCAAAGAAATACCAGACACCCGCAATTTTTTTCCAGTTTTTGATTGGTTGATTATTCTCATAAAAAAGCCATTCCCCGTTCTCTTTCTGCCAACCATTCTTAGGAGCCTCTTCAACCTTCTCTTTATTTAAAATAGCCTCTTGTTTAGAATTATTTTCTTTTACAACAACTGGTTCTTTCTTTTTTTCCGTCTTTTCAGTTTCATTCTTTGTATTTTCAACAACTTTTTTCTCTTCTGATGCTAAAGTCTGATTTTTATCTTTAGACTGATTTTTGTCCACAGATTGACTCTTATTCGTCGTTTGACTTTGGTCTGTTGTTTTACTATCTTCAGCAAAGACTGATGTTGTGGGCACAATTGCCAATGCAAGCACTGCTGTGCTTACAAGTAGTATTCTCTTCATTTTACTCCCCTAAGTAGAAATTCATCTACACCATTCATGATTAATTTTATTCTAACATAGTTATAAAGATGAAAATATTACAAAATGATGAAAATTCTGTGTCTTATTGACGATAATGATACCTTAGCTTATCTAAGGCGGGCTTTTACTTCCTTGCGTAGATTTTCCAGACTGCTAATGCCGTATTTATCCATGACTTTTGGTAGATTTTCTATGATATCAGGGCAGGCATAAGGATTGGTAAAGTTGGCTGTTCCAACTCCAATAGCAGATGCTCCCGCCAGATACATTTCTAGGGCAGCTTCAGCCGAATCCACTCCTCCCATTCCAATGATAGGCAGGTCTGTTGTTTGGGCGACTTGGCGGATGAGTTTGAGGGCTACTGGAAAGACTGCTGGACCAGACATTCCACCTGTTCCATTGGCCAAGATTGGTTTTCTGGTTTTGAGGTCAAAGCGCATTCCAACTAGAGTATTGATCATGGTCAAGCCGCTTGCTCCCGCATCTTCTGCTGCTTTTGCGATAGTAACGATATCGGTCACACTCGGGGTGAGTTTGACATAAACTGGCACTTCGGAGGCTTCCACAGCTGCTTTCACCACATCATAAGCTAAATCTGGATCTTGACCAATCAAAAGTCCGTGATTACAGTGATCTACATTGGGGCAAGAAATATTGAGCTCGATAGCCTTTACATTAGTTGCCTTGGAAATACCATGAGAAACAGCCGCATACTCTTGTTTTGAAAAACCGGCCACATTAGCAATAATAGGAAGATTTGGATATTCTCTTTCCAGCCAAGGCAGTTTTTCAGCTAAGACAGCTTCCAAACCCGGATTTTGCAAGCCAATTGCATTGAGCATGCCAGCAGGTGTTTCTGCCACCCTTGGAGTTGGATTTCCAAAACGTGGTTCAAGGGTTGTCGCCTTGATCATAATAGAACCTAAAATGTCTAAATCATAGTATTTAGCATACTCTTGTCCAAAACCAAAGCAGCCTGATGCTGGAATAATCGGATTTTTCAAATCCAAACCAGGTAGAGAAACTTGTAAACGATTTCTAGTCATAATTTTCTCCTTATAATACAACTGTTCCTGTGCGGAAAACAGGGCCATCTTCACAGACGCGTTGACTAACCGTCTCGCTTTCTGGTACTTTTAGGACACAAGCATAGCAAGCCCCCATCCCACAAGCCATGCGAGATTCCAGAGATAGATAGGCTCTTGGATGGTCATAAAATGTTTGATTGATATACTTCATCATTCCAGGCGCCCCACATGAGTAAACAGCATCAAATTGATTGTCTAAATCATTGATGATAACAGACACATTTCCTTTAATGCCATAAGAACCATCATCTGTCGTTACAAAGACCTGACCATATTGGATCAATTCCTTTTCAAGGATAACAGCATCCTTATTAGCAAAACCAAGGACTGTCACTACTTTCACACCACGCGCATGCAATTCCTTGGCCACCTCAAGCAAGGGCGGAACACCAATTCCACCTCCAACTAAGAGAACCTGGCTCTGCTCATCTAGGTCAGACAAGTCAAAACCATTCCCCTGAGGGCCCATCACATCAAGAGTATCCCCCTGACTTAAGGTTGAGAAAATAGCTGTCCCAGCCCCTTCAATCCGATAAATGAGATGACACTGCTTCTTAATCTTATCAATAGATGAAATCGAAATAGGGCGACGCAAGAGATGGGCGTCATCAGGCACACGCAGATGAAGAAATTGGCCTGCTCGCATAGCTTCAACCATTTCTCCTTCTAGGACTAATTCAAAAATTGCTGGTGCGATTTCCTCCTGTGCAACCACCTTCATGGTTTCCAAACGAATGGCACCCAAACGTTTCTTACATGTGGGATTCATGACTTTTCCTCCTTAAATTTTAAGGGGACCAGATAAAGAAAAGACCTTGCTAGTGCAAGGCCTCAGTTAAAATCGTACAACACAAGAGAGCACACTCAAAAAGTCTCCTCTAGAAAATTGCACTATTCTTTTATCTGACACCTTGTGAGTCTCTCTGGACTCCCCTTAAAGGTTAAATTTTTATTAGTATACTCTTTCAGCTAAAAAAAGTCAAGTAGAAAACGAACATTCTACTTGACCTCACGAGATTATTTTTCACGAATAACTTCGACCTTGTAGCCATCAGGGTCTTTGACAAAGTAATAGTTAGGTG
>CABTAV010000183.1:0-3148 GCA_902482895.1 uncultured Streptococcus sp.
CATCTAGCGAATAAGTGAAGGCCATGAAATAACCTGCAATGATAGACGGAGTCAGGTAAGGAAGCATAATTTCCTTGAACATCTGAAATTGACTAGCTCCCAAGTCATAGGCCGCATGAATCATGTCACCGTTCATTTCCTTGAGTCGAGGCAAGACCATCAAGACCACGATAGGAATGGAGAAGGCCACGTGACTAGATAGAACGGTCAAAAAGCCAAGTGAAAACTTGAGTTGGGTAAAGAGAATCAAGAAGCTGGCACCAATCATAACATCAGGCGCAACCATGAGGATATTGTTGAGTGAAAGAAAGGCTTCTTGGTATCTCTTGCGAGACTGGTAAATGTAAATAGCTCCAAAAGTCCCGATAATGGTCGCTATCAAGGCTGACAGAAAGGCCAAGAAAAAGGTCTGAGTCACAATCAACATAAGGCGACCATCGCCAAACATGGTTTTAAAATGGCTCAAGCTGAAGCCTGTAAAGCTATTCATGTCGTTTCCTGCATTAAAGGCGTAACCAATCAAGTAAAAAATCGGCAGGTAGAGGACAAGAAAGACCAGTCCCAGATAAAGATTGGCAAATTTTTTCATCGTTCTCTCCTTTCCTTAGTCACCCACATGGTGATGAACATGGTCAGGATGAGAATCACACCGATGGTTGAACCCATACCGTAGTTGTCATTGGTTAGGAAGTTCTGCTCAATAGCCGTTCCCAGAGTAATAACACGGTTCCCACCAATCAAACGGGTCAGCATGAAGAGACTCAAGCTTGGAATAAAGACCGACTGAACCCCACTTCGCACCCCATTCATAGATAGAGGGAAGATGACATGGCGGAAGGTCTCCCACTTGGTCGCACCGAGGTCATAGCTGGCATTGATGAGATTATTATCCATATCGTCCAAGACATTGAAAATCGGCAAAATCATAAAGGGAAGCTCGATGTAGCTTGCAACAAAGATAAAGGAGAAATCGGTAAAGAGCAACTGCTGTGAACCGATTCCGATAAATTCCAAGAATTGGTTAATAGAGCCATTCTGACCAAAAATTCCGATAAAGGCATAAGCCTTGAGGAGCAAATTGATCCAAGTCGGCAGTATAATCAGCATGAGCCAGAGTTGACGGTGCTTGAGACGGGTCAAAAAGAGGGCTGTTGGATAGCTGATAAGCAAGGTCACAAAGGTCACAATTCCTGCATAGAGTACTGAGTTGAAACTCATTTTTAGGTAGGTCAAGTTTTGTGACGTAAAGTAGGACTTATAATTTTCTAAACTGAATTGGCCTTCAATGTTGAAAAAGGATTGACCGAAAATCAAGACCAAGGGTGCCAGGACAAAGAGGGCAATCCAAAGCATGTAAGGCACTACAAAGAGTTTAGAGCTTGTTTTCTTCATCTCTTTCCTCCTCGATTGCATTGATCAGACCTGCTTCTTGCTCTTCGATTTCCACGTATTCTTCGATACGAGCATCGAACTCTTCTTCAGTTTCGTTGAGACGCATGATATGGATGTCTTCCGGTTCAAAGTCCAGACCGATTTCCTCACCCACAATTGCCTTACGAGTTGAGTGGATCATCCATTCATTTCCAAGTTCGTCATAGGCGATAATTTCATAGTGAACTCCACGGAAGAGCTGGGTATCTACCTTAACTTGGAGTTTGCCTTCTTCAGGAAGGGTAATCCGCAAGTCCTCTGGACGAATCACGACTTCAACAGGCTCATTTGGTTTCATCCCACCATCGACCGCTTCAAAGCGTTTGCCGTTAAACTCAACCAAGTAGTCCTCAATCATGGTTCCTGGCAAGATGTTTGACTCGCCGATAAAGGTGGCAACAAAGTGATTGATTGGCTCATCGTAGATATCTACTGGTGTTCCAGACTGGACAATCTCGCCATCATTCATGACAAAAATCCAGTCACTCATGGCCAGTGCTTCTTCCTGATCGTGAGTGACAAAGACAAAGGTAATGCCCAATCGTTGTTGCAGTTCACGCAGTTCGTACTGCATGTCTGTTCTTAATTTCAAGTCCAGCGCTGACAGAGGCTCGTCCAACAAGACCACACGGGGTTGGTTGATGATGGCACGGGCAATGGCCACACGCTGACGTTGTCCTCCAGAAAGTTTACGGATGGAACGTTTTTCATAACCTTCCAACTGAACCATCTTGAGAACTTCCGCTACGCGTTTCTCGATTTCTTTCTTGTCAATTTTACGCAAGCGGAGCGGAAAGGCAACATTTTCAAACACATTCATATGTGGAAACAAGGCATAGGATTGGAAGACCGTATGGACGTCACGCTTGTTGGTTGGGATATCATTGATACGGACACCATCCAGCAAAATATCTCCTGTCGTCGCATCCAGTAAACCTGCAATGATGTTTAGGATGGTTGATTTCCCTGACCCAGATGCGCCTAGAAGGGTATAGAATTTCCCTTCTTCCAACTCAAAGTTGATGTCTTTGAGAACCTTGGTGTTGCTGTCTTCAAAAACTTTAGAGACGTTTTTGAATTCAATAATTGGTTTTTTCAATTGTCATTTATTCCTTCTTTTTCATAGATTAACAGATCAGGTCTCTGTCAGGCCGCTACTACCTCGTGTAGGAGATTGAACTGCCTACATTCTTCTGCACTGACGATAGGCTTTCACCCCCTTTCCATGACATAGCAGCAGCTTTTTAGCTAAAGCTTCCTACTTGCTTTCACCTAAAATGCGGACTTCTCTCTCAAGTGTAATACCTGAGTGTTCCTTGACTTTTTCAATCACAGACTCAATCAAGTCCTCGTAGTCTTGGGCCGTTCCGTCAGCAACATTAATCATAAAACCTGCGTGTTTTTCTGACACTTCCACGCCACCGATACGATAGCCTTTCAAGCCAGCTTCTGAAATTAATTGACCTGCAAAATGACCTACTGGACGCTTAAAGACCGAACCACAAGATGGATATTCTAAAGGTTGCTTGAGTTCACGTAGATGCGTCAAGCGATCCATTTCTTGCTTGATGACCTGATGGTTTCCTGGAGCTAGGGCAAATTTAGCTGACAAGACAACTGCACCAGACTCCTGAATAGCTGAATGGCGGTAACCAAAAGCCAAGTCCTTAGCAGACAGAGTCTCGATTTCTCCATCCTTGGTCAAGACCTTACAAGA
>CABTAV010000184.1:0-3146 GCA_902482895.1 uncultured Streptococcus sp.
GGCTACTGCAAAGGATTCACCTGATTGGGTACGAACCATACCTAGATTTGGCACAATAGTGGTAAAGTGGTAGGCACCAATTTTTGGCTTAGCAGAGGTAATAACACTTAAAAGCGTTGATTTCCCAACAGATGGGAAGCCTACTAAACCTACATCTGCCAAGATTTTTAGTTCCAATTGCAACTCACGCTCCTGACCCGGTTCTCCATTTTCAGAGATTTCTGGTGCAGGATTTTTTGGTGTCGCAAAGCGGATATTTCCACGTCCACCACGACCACCGTGGGCAACAATAAATTCTTGCCCGTGTTCAATCAAATCTGTTAAGACCTTGCCAGTCTCTGCATCACGAACAGTCGTACCTTGTGGCACACGAACACGAAGGTCTTCTGCACCACGTCCGTGCATTCCTTTGGTCATTCCTTTTTCACCAGAATCCGCCTTGAAATGACGATTGTAGCGGAAATCCATCAAGGTACGTAGTCCTTCGTCTACAACGAAGACCACATTGCCTCCACGACCACCATCACCACCCCAAGGACCGCCATTAGGGACATATTTTTCACGGCGAAAGGCAACCATACCATCGCCACCATTACCAGCCTTGACCTTAATCTTAGCTGTATCTAAAAACATACTCATTTTTTCTTCTCACTTTAAAAAAGGGCTGGGAAATCCCAGTCACAAAATTTTCTTGAATCTATTTTATAGATTACTAAGGGCACCAATTGCAGTTGCAAAAATACCCAAAATACTTGCTAAAAGCATAATAACTACGATAATTAAAGTTAATTTTTCAAAAAAGGTTTTTTTACGATTTCCATTATCTCCAAATGCCATTTTTCTCTCCTTCGTTACATTCTATTTTCTATTATCTTAGCATGAATTAAGCTAGTTTTCAATAGTCAGTTGCTACAGGTGCAATAATCCATAAAATGATATAGGCTACAATCCCAGCTCCGTAACAGAAAGCAAGGACACCCCAAACGACTCGAACGATAGTTGGATCTATATCTAGATAATGGGCCACTCCTGCACAAACACCTGCAATCTTTTTATCATGACCACTTCTCATTAATTGTTTTTTCATAGCTTGTCCTCTTTCTATTCTTCATGGTCTTTCCAATAATCTCTTATGCTGATCAACTGTGTTTTTGAAGCCTTCAGCATGCGTCTAGAGCCTTTTACGGGTACAGCAACCACCTGTTGCGGAAGATACAAAACTGTCTTAAAAATACGCTGACTGACCGTATCATCTTTGGCTAAATCTTTCTGGAAGTTATTTGAAATAATGGCATCCAGATAAAACTCATGTACCCGTTTTCCAAAGTTTTCAGCTGAAATCTCATACAATTTTGCTGACAAGGCATGCTCATTCATGTCTGGCGTTGCAATCAGGGCTTCTAAAATAGCTCCAGCTAAATCATGTTCACCGTAATACAAGGTTCCAAACATTTTATCACTGATAAGATTGTCCAGATAAGGATTTCCATGTGCAATGACAGGTGTTCCACTAGCCAAGCTTTCCAAGTAGGTCAAACCTTGCGTCTCACTTGTCGATGCTGAAATGAAGAAATCCGCCGCCTTATAATAAAGAGCCGTCTCACTAGGAGCAATCATCCCTGTAAAGACAACAGAGTCTTGAATCTCTAGTTTCTTGGCTTGCTCTTTGAGGTCATCCAGATAAGGACCGTCCCCAGCTACCACCAGTTTGACCTTGTCTTCTTCTTTCAGAACTTCTGCAAAGGCTGCAAGTACTGCTTGAATATTTTTTTCATAGGAAATTCTGGAAAGACTCAGCAACATCTGTTCATCATCCTGAATCTCTAGTTTACTACGCAGTTCTGTCAAATTTTCCTGCTTGATTTCTGGACGCTCAAACTTTGCTAATTCAATCCCAGTCGGAATGACCCGTTTTTCAACCTTGACCTTATAGTCAGATAGCAAGTCACGGACAATCTCACTAGGACAAATGACTCCATCTACATCATGTAAAAAACCTCTAACCAAATACTTGACCATACTAGGACGAATCAACATCCCCTTGGCAATATAATGCACATAGTCTTCGTATTGGGTGTGATAGGTATGGATGACTGGAATCTTCAATTCACGCGCAATCCAAATCCCCAACAGGCCAAGAGAAAATTCTGTCTGAGTGTGGATAATATCCAGTTGATATTGTTTAGCAATTTCAAGCGCCTTGCTGAAACCTCGATAGGCAAAGCGGCGATCCTTAAAAGCAAAGAAAGGAACACTTGGAATGCGGATAATTTGCCAATCTTCGTAGCGATTGACATCCTTATCTGTCGTCGTAAAGATAAAAACAGCGTGCCCCTGCTTTTCAAGTTCGGTTTTCAAGGTTCGAATACTGGTCGCAACACCAGAAACCTGAGGAAAATAGGTATCTGTAAATAAACCAATTCGCATAGATTACCTCACTTTTTACTTTCTCCCTAAAGTGGCTTGTTTCTCATAAAAGTCCAACCAAATTTGTAACAGATGCTCTTCTGAATACTCTCTGGAAATATTCTTAGCTTTTTCTTTGAGGTCTTTTAAGGCAGCAGGATTTGCTTGATATTCTAAAATAGCCTCTTTCATCTCTTCTCTATCTGCTGTCGCCCGATAATTTCCCTCTAAAATCACCTTATAGAGATCCAAATCACGCAACATAATAGGAGCTTCACAACTCGCAGCTTCTAAAATAGTCATAGGGAAAAGCTCATTATAACTAGGCAACAAGAAAAGGTCCGCTAGGGCATACAACTCGCGCATCCGCTCTGGCGACACGATACCTGGAAAAATCAAGTTTTTAGGGGGATTTTCCATTATTTTCTTATAGCGTTCATAGCCATCTGTCATGCCACCAAAAGAGAAACCACCCGCCCAGATAAAGATAATTTGAGGTAATTCCTCAGCCAGACGGATAAAGTCATCAATCCCTTTACGTTTCTGAACTTGCCCAGCACCTACTACGATAAACTGATTGTCACTAAGACCTAGCTCTGTTCGTAGTCTCGCTACCTCTTCTTGTGAAAGAGGATGCCATTTTTCCTTGTTGACAAAGTTAGGAATATAGGTCACTTTTTCACGGGGGATACCAGCTGCCACCAAATCCTCGATAAACATAGGGTTGACCACAACCAAGT
>CABTAV010000185.1:0-3136 GCA_902482895.1 uncultured Streptococcus sp.
GGGACTCAAATTTACGTAAACTATTCGTCTGTCGAACAATTAAAACTCCCTCTCCCCTCCCTCCCCGAGCAAACTGCCATTGGTTCTTTCTTCCAAGATATTGACCAGCTCATTAGCCTTCAACAGCGTAAGTTAGAAGTGCTCAAGGAGCAGAAGGAAACCTACATCAAGCTCCTCTTCCCAGCCAAAGGACAAACCAAACCCGCCCTTCGCTTCGCAGGATTTGAAGATGAGTGGAAAGAAGTGAAGTTGGAGGAAGTTTGTGAAATATATGACGGGACGCACCAAACTCCAATATATACAACAGAGGGTGTGATGTTTTTAAGTGTTGAGAATATAAGAACATTGAATTCAGATAAATATATTTCTAAGGACGCTTTTGATAAAAATTTTAAGATTAGCCCTAAAAGTGGTGATGTATTAATGACTAGAATTGGTGATATAGGAACATCTAACTTAGTAGAGACTGATATAGATTTAGCTTATTATGTTAGCCTTGCTTTGATTCGTTCAAGTGTGATAGAATCAAAATTTTTAAATGTTTCTATTTCATCAGATTATTTTCAAAAGGAGTTATGGAAAAGAACATTGCATATTGCATTTCCCAAGAAAATAAACAAAAATGAGATTGGTCAAAGTAAATTTTATTATCCCCCATTCCCTGAACAAGAAGCCATCGGTTCTTTCTTCCAAGACCTAGACAAGGCTATTGCCAAGCAAGAGGAAAAAGTCAACCAACTCAAAGAAAGCAAACAAACCCTACTCAGAAAAATGTTTATCTAAGATACCCAGCTTTTAGGTCGTGTTCGATTATCTAAGATACAAAGACCTCAAAAAGCTACACTAAGCGAATGAAAGTAGAAATTGATAGGAGACCCTATGTCACAAACAGATTTATCAAGAGAACTCTACCAATCCCTCTGGAATGCGGCGGATATCCTGCGTGGCCAGATGGAAGCTAATGAATACAAGTCCTACCTCTTGGGCTTGATTTTCTATAAGTACCTATCCGACAACATCCTCCAAGCCGTCTGTGATAACTTGGACGAGAACTTTGAGTCCTTCCAGCAAGCGCAGCTTCTCTATGAGGAAAACTTTGCGGATGCAGATGTCCGTGAAGACCTCATCGAGGTCTTAAATGACGAGCTAGGCTATGTGATTGAGCCTTCTCTAACCTTTACCAAGCTGGTTCAGTCTATCCACGAAGGAACCTTCCAGCTAGAATCCCTAGCCCAAAGTTTCCGTGATATCGAGCAGGCCAATGAAAAATTTGAAAATCTTTTCGAAGATATTGACCTCTATGCTAAAAAGCTAGGTAACACCCCACAAAAGCAAAACAAGACCATCTCTGAGGTTATGAAGCAACTCAACGACCTCAATGTGTCTGGTCATGCTGGTGATATCTTGGGTGATGCTTATGAGTACTTGATTGGCCAGTTTGCTAGTGATTCTGGGAAAAAGGCTGGAGAGTTCTATACACCTCAAGCAGTTTCTCATCTCATGACTCAGATTGTCTTTGCAGGGCGTGAGCATCAAAAGGGGATGTCAGTTTACGACCCGACCATGGGTTCTGGTTCTCTCTTGCTCAATGCCAAGCGCTATAGTAAGGAAGCTTCGACGATTTCTTACTACGGTCAAGAGTTGATTACTTCGACCTTCAACCTTGCTCGCATGAATATGATGCTTCATGGGGTTGCGATTGAGAACTATCACCTCAGCAACCACGACACCCTTGACGAAGATTGGCCGACTACCGAGCCTACAGACTTTGATGGGGTTTTGATGAACCCACCTTATTCACTTAAGTGGTCAGCAGATAGTGGCTTCCTGCAAGATCCTCGTTTCTCAAGTTATGGAGTTCTTGCACCTAAGTCTAAAGCGGATTTTGCCTTCCTCCTTCACGGTTTTTACCACCTCAAGCATAATGGTGTCATGGCTATCGTACTTCCTCACGGAGTTCTCTTTCGAGGAGCAGCCGAGCAGAAGATTCGCCAGCACCTGCTAGAAGAAGGCGCTATTGATACAGTTATCGGCTTGCCAGCAAATATCTTCTACAATACCTCTATCCCGACAACCATTATTATCCTTAAAAAGAATCGCACCAATAAGGATGTCTTCTTTATCGATGCCTCAAAAGAGTTTGAAAAAGGGAAAAATCAAAACAATATGACCGAAGATCATATTGCCAAGATTTTGGAGACTTATCAAAAACGCGAGAATGTCGAGAAGTTTGCCCATCTAGCCAGCTTTGAAGAGATTGTCGAAAATGACTACAACCTCAACATTCCACGCTATGTTGATACCTTTGAGGAAGAACCAGTTGTTTCCCTCGCAGACCTCGCCGACCAGCTCGCAGAGATTGATAAAGAGATTGGTCAAGTAGAAGCCAGACTCGCACAGATGCGCAGCCAACTAGTAGGCACAACACCAGAAGCCCAAGCAGAATTAACCGCCTATCTCGAAAAATTGAAAGAGATTTAGGGAGTGGGGGAAGAATGAAAATATCTCGTATGGATTGTACGAGGTGTTTTTTGTATTTCGCTGATTGACAATCCGTAACTCTACTTGAGTGTTTACACATAATTATTGACAGTATCTTCTTTCAAAGTATGTTGAATTAAAAAAATTTTTATGATATTCTTAGTACTATAAGGAGGAACTAAAATAATTCTGGGATATTTTATCTGAATCATGTCTAATTTATGTCGTGTTTTTCAGTACATAATTACTTATTTAAGATAAGAATATTCCGTGGCCAAATTTTATTTCTAATTAATTTAGAAATCATTAACAAGGAGGATATTATGGCTGAAAGAATAATACATCAGGCTGATCTTCGAGCTATCGAGAACAACTTGCGCTCTATCCATGAAGGATTACGAACAATTGATGCTAGAGTTGATGTAGCAAACGAAAATCTTCAAATCGTGTACGATGAAATCGGTAGTTTAGCACAAGAATTTCATGAGTTTGTGAATATCCAACAAAAAGCTAATAGATTAGGACAAGCTGAAACTCGACTGGTAAAAATCCGTCAAGAAATTGAGAAGAAATACGGACATTATGATATTGTTCGTCGTACTACCACAGGGATTTTACAAGCTGATGATTTAGGAATTGTCAAAAAAGAAACAAT
>CABTAV010000186.1:0-3096 GCA_902482895.1 uncultured Streptococcus sp.
TCCTTAGTTTTCTTTGGATCAAGAGAGAAGTTTCCTTTGTTAAAATTGGTTTCATTGAGTTAGCTAAGGCTTCTAAACCACTCTTTACTATGCTTCTCTTGGCAAATGCCAATATGCTTTATACCTTGCTAGATAGAATGTTTATCACCAAGGGACCAGATGAAAACCATATTTCTTATTATACAATTGCCTATAGCATCGTTATGCTGATTGCTGGTGTCTTAAGTGGAGCTATCAGTGTCAGCATTCCACGTCTCGGCTACTACCTTGGGAAAAAGGATTACAATTCTTATAATTATCTTGTAAATCAAGCGGCATCATTATTCTATTTTCTCATGATTCCAACTAGTTTCGGGATTATGATTTTAGGAAAGTACGCAACGGTTATCTACTCTTCTGAAAAGTATCTTGAGGCAGGTATCGTGACCAGCGTCTTCGCCTTTCGAACCATTATCTGGGCTGTTGAATTGATTCTTGGTAAGCAAATTATCTTTATCAATGACCACGAGAACCGCTTGACCGCTTTCTACTTTGCTGGTGGTGGAGCAAATCTCCTCTTCAACTGTATCTTGTATATCAATAATATTTTTGCCCCTGAGTATTATATTGCTACTACCATTATTGCGGAAGCCATCGTTGTTCTCTTAGAAATTCATTTTATTAGGAAACACCAACTAATCAATTTAAAAGAAATCTTTGTGACCTTAACACGTTATGGTCTCATATCCCTTGGATTTATCCCGATTTTCTATATTTTCAAGATGATTTTCCAAATCAGTTCCTATACGGTGAACCTCAATATGATTCTCATGGTTCTCTCTACCATAGCAACTTGTGGAATCTACTATCTCTTGATGCTTTTTATCGCCAAGGATAAAACACTTCACTATGCACTGAACCTAGTACTAGCTAAGATCAAAAAAACTAAAAGAACACCCTACTGATAAACGAGCGTTCACTAGTAGGGTGTTTCTTTTATTCTTTTTCTTTCTTGTCAGAAGTATTGGCTTCTAGATTTGAATCTTGTTTTGGCTGTTCAGCAATAGAGGAACTAGCTTCTTGCTTCTTCTCTGACTGATCTACTTCACCATTTATAGCAGCAACAGCCTGTTTCCAAATACCTTCTTCGTTTACCTTATAACCATCCGGTGTGATGGCATTTTTCAACAAAGAGCCATCTGTTTGGAAATAGTACCAATTACCGTCAATTCGTTTCCAACCGGTCTGCATAGCTCCTGAGTCATCAAAGTAATAATGATCACCATTTACTTTATGAAGGCCAACCAACATGATACCATCTTCAGGATTGAGATAATACCAGATTCCTTTATCCTTTATCCAACCTGTTTTCATAGCTCCATTTGATTCAAAGTAACGGTAATGATTATCAAACCATTTCCAGCCTGTTTGCATAGCTCCTGATGCACTAAAGTAATACTGCTTACCATCTACTTGTTGGAAACCGACCAGCATGATGCCTTCCTGAGCTTCAAGGTAATACCAGGTTCCTTGATCCTTCAACCAACCTGTCTTCATAGCTCCTGACTCAGCGTAGTAATACCAGTGTTTATCAAGCCACTGCCAGCCAGTTTGCATTGCACCGCTGGTATTCAAATAGTAACGCGTACCATTGATTTCTTGTTTTCCAGTCTGCATAATACCATCTTGATTTAGATAATACCATTTCTCATTATCCTTAATCCAGCCTGTTTTCATAGCTCCTGAGTTCGCATAGTAATACCAATTGTTCTCTAGCCACTTCCAGCCAGTCTGCATGGCACCACTAGCATTCAAATAGTAACGAACACCATTTATATCTTGTCTACCAGTTAACATGATGCCATCTTTATCCAGATAATACCATGTTTCCTGATCCTTGACCCAGCCGGTTTTCATAGCTCCAGAACTTGCAAAATAGTTCCAGTGACCATCAACAAAGGCCCAGCCAGTTTGCATGATACCTTCTTGATTAAAGTAGTATGTGCTTCCATTAATATTCTTTTTACCGACAGTCTTTAGACCATCCTCATCATAGAAATACCAAGCTGAATCAATCTTTTGCCAAGTTGAAGGCTTACCTGAAATTTGTAGTACGCCACTTTCGCTAAAGAACATCTTCTTACCATTAAAAACTTGGTGTCCTGTCAGCATCTTACCATCTGCCGCAAAAAGGTATTTTTTCCCTCCAATTTCAGAGAGCTCGCTAAATCGTCTAGCACCATTCGACTGGATATAATACCAAGAGTTATCTAGCTTGAACCATCCACCAGTTTGCATTTTACCATTTTTGTTCAGATAGTAATCATTCCCCTTGGCATTTTCTCCCCAGTCGTCATTAAGGTGAAGCCAGCGGCCTGCTTGCATTTGTCCTTTTCCATTAAAGAAGTAAGTGGCTCCGCCAATCTCTTTCCAGCCGATAGCCATTTCCCCGTCAGACAAACGATATTTCCAATAGCCATCTTCTTGATACCATTTTTCGTCAACTACTGGGATATCAGGGAAGGTATTTGAAACATTAGCAAATCCTTTATCGCTAATATCAAAAACAGTAGCGTCTTGAGTTTGGCTAGCAGCACGAAGAACCTGAATATTTTTCTTCTGAAGGTATTCTCTAGTTGAAGCAACATTAATATCTCCACCAGTTGTCTGAATAATCATTTTTGGTGATAAGTTTTCAAGGAAATTAATCGTATTTGAAATTGTCGCATCATAATGGTGGTTCCATTTCATCATATCAACCTTGCCGATAACTGGACCTAACTTATCTTCTGCTCCTTCGGCATTATCCAAATCTCCACCAAGATAGATTCTCTTTCCTGCCACAGTCACTACTGAAACAATGGAGTTGGAGTTATCATCTCGAACTTTTTTCAGATTCCCGTCAGCATCATATTCATTCTTATAGTTGTAGAGCTGGATATCCATATCACCTAATTTTAGATGGCTATCCTCATCTGAAATATTCTGGATAAGAGTAACTCCTCGTTTTTGAGCTGCTCTCAAAGCATTATCATAATTGAAAAGATTATCCCATAGTCCCCAGTTCGCTGTGATCCGATCATCTGAATATTTTTTCAAATAAAACTTACCGACTTG
>CABTAV010000187.1:0-3079 GCA_902482895.1 uncultured Streptococcus sp.
AGGCTCGGTAGCTCAGTTGGTAGAGCAATGGATTGAAGCTCCATGTGTCGGCGGTTCGATTCCGTCTCGCGCCATTTTTATTTATAGTATTTATGCGGGTGTAGTTTAGTGGTAAAACTACAGCCTTCCAAGCTGTTGTCGCGAGTTCGATTCTCGTCACCCGCTTTGAACTTTGTTCAAATTACCAAGTTTTTAACTTGGGCGCGTAGCTCAGGTGGTTAGAGCGCACGCCTGATAAGCGTGAGGTCGGTGGTTCGAGTCCACTCGTGCCCATAGTGTTTAGTCCATTTATCTTTTCATTAAGAGGACACGGGTTTGTTCCCGTATAAACTATTTTGGAGGATTACCCAAGTCCGGCTGAAGGGAACGGTCTTGAAAACCGTCAGGCGTGTAAAAGCGTGCGTGGGTTCGAATCCCACATCCTCCTTTTGTATTAACGCGGGATGGAGCAGCTCGGTAGCTCGTCGGGCTCATAACCCGAAGGTCGTAGGTTCAAATCCTGCTCCCGCAATAAGGCTCGGTAGCTCAGTTGGTAGAGCAATGGATTGAAGCTCCATGTGTCGGCGGTTCGATTCCGTCTCGCGCCATTTATATATTTTCGGAAGGGTAGCGAAGAGGCTAAACGCGGCGGACTGTAAATCCGCTCCTTCGGGTTCGGGGGTTCGAATCCCTCTCTCTCCATTTCATCAATGGGGTATAGCCAAGCGGTAAGGCAAGGGACTTTGACTCCCTCATGCGTTGGTTCGAATCCAGCTACCCCAGTTCTTAGGTAATAATCAAGATAAAAAGCAAAATATCTTAGGGTATTTTATTTTTATAATTGAAAGACGTGAACGATATGAACATGTCCTTGCGGGTGCTTAGGAAAAAAATTATAAGTATGTCAAGTTTAAGAAAAACTTGATTGTTGGAGGATTTTTTAGATGAACGAATTTGAAGATTTGCTAAATAGCGTTAGCCAAGTTGAGACTGGTGATGTTGTTAGTGCTGAAGTATTGACAGTTGATGCGACTCAAGCTAACGTTGCAATCTCTGGAACTGGTGTTGAAGGTGTCTTGACTCTTCGCGAATTGACAAACGATCGCGATGCAGATATCAATGACTTTGTTAAAGTAGGAGAAGTATTGGATGTTCTTGTACTTCGTCAAGTAGTTGGTAAAGATACTGATACAGTTACATACCTTGTATCTAAAAAACGCCTTGAAGCTCGCAAAGCATGGGACAAACTTGTTGGTCGCGAAGAAGAAGTTGTTACTGTTAAAGGAACTCGTGCCGTTAAAGGTGGACTTTCAGTAGAATTTGAAGGTGTTCGTGGATTTATCCCAGCTTCAATGTTGGATACTCGTTTCGTACGTAACACTGAGCGTTTTGTAGGTCAAGAATTTGATGCTAAAATCAAAGAAGTTGACGCTAAAGAAAACCGCTTCATCCTTTCACGTCGTGAAGTTGTTGAAGCAGCTACTGCAGCAGCTCGCGCTGAAGTATTCGGTAAATTGGCTGTTGGTGATGTAGTAACTGGTAAAGTTGCACGTATCACAAGCTTCGGTGCTTTCATCGACCTTGGTGGTGTTGACGGATTGGTTCACTTGACTGAATTGTCACATGAACGTAACGTTTCACCAAAATCAGTTGTAACTGTTGGTGAAGAAATTGAAGTGAAAATTCTTGATCTTAACGAAGAAGAAGGACGCGTATCACTTTCACTTAAAGCAACAACACCTGGACCATGGGATGGCGTTGAGCAAAAATTGGCTAAAGGTGATGTAGTAGAAGGAACAGTTAAACGTTTGACTGACTTCGGTGCATTTGTTGAAGTATTGCCAGGTATCGATGGACTTGTTCACGTATCACAAATTTCACACAAACGTATTGAAAATCCAAAAGAAGCTCTTAAAGTTGGTCAAGAAGTTCAAGTTAAAGTTCTTGAAGTTAACGCAGATGCAGAGCGTGTATCACTTTCTATCAAAGCTCTTGAAGAGCGTCCAGCTCAAGAAGAAGGACAAAAAGAAGAAAAACGTGCTCCACGTCCACGTCGTCCAAAACGTCAAGAAAAACGTGATTTCGAACTTCCAGAAACACAAACAGGATTCTCAATGGCTGACTTGTTCGGTGATATCGAACTTTAATCAAATTGAAAATTCACAAAATCCTTTGTTTACTTAACAAGGGATTTTTCTTTTGTCTGTAAGTCTTTTTTGATATAATAGTTCTATGTTAGAATCAGAAAAACAATCACGTTATCAAATGTTAAATGAGGAGCTCTCTTTTTTATTGGATGGTGAAACCAATGTTTTGGCTAATCTTTCCAACGCCAGTGCTCTTCTAAAATCACGCTTTCCTAATACCGTATTTGCAGGCTTTTATCTGTTCGATGGAAAGGAATTGGTTTTAGGTCCTTTCCAAGGAGGTGTTTCCTGCATCCGTATTGCACTGGGAAAAGGTGTTTGTGGGGAGGCAGCTCATTTTCAGGAAACTGTTCTGGTTGGTGATGTAACAACTTATCCCAACTATATTTCTTGTGATAGTCGGGCTAAAAGTGAAATTGTGGTGCCCATGATAAAGAATGGTCAATTGCTTGGAGTTCTGGATTTGGATTCTTCAGAGATTGATGATTATGATGCTATGGATCGAGATTATTTGGAACAATTTGTCGCTATTTTGCTTGAAAAGACAGAATGGGACTTTACAATGTTTGGGGAGAAAGCCTAATGTATCAAGCACTTTATCGAAAATATAGAAGTCAAAACTTCTCCCAGTTGGTTGGACAGGAAGTTGTGGCTAAGACTCTTAAACAAGCAGTGGAGCAAGAGAAAATAAGTCATGCTTATCTTTTTTCTGGTCCACGGGGAACGGGAAAAACCAGTGTAGCCAAGATTTTTGCCAAAGCTATGAACTGTCCAAATCAAGTGGGTGGTGAACCGTGTAATAACTGCTATATTTGTCAAGCAGTGACGGACGGTAGTTTAGAAGATGTCATTGAAATGGATGCGGCCTCTAATAACGGGGTGGATGAAATCCGTGAAATTCGTGATAAATCTACCTACGCGCCTAGCCTTGCTCGTTATAAGGTTTATATCAT
>CABTAV010000188.1:0-3042 GCA_902482895.1 uncultured Streptococcus sp.
ACGTCATTATCAACAAACCGCAGACTATTTGAGCAATTATCAAATAGCTTGCGATAGCGTAAAATACGACCTTTTAAAGTATAGCAAGATTTTACCAATTAAACTTTGGCATATTCGCCATAGCTTGAACGACTTTTACCAAATGAAAGACTACAACGACCTTCTCTATACTAAGATGACAAAAGGGAAAATTAAAATCGTTAGTCACGACAAAGATTTTGGTAATCATCCTGAAGATATTATCTGGTTACACTATTAAAAAATCCCCACGCTCTCAAACTTTGGCGAGTCTGAGCGTGAGGATTAGCGTTATAAGAAACAACCATTCAAAAGGTCGTTTTCTTATACCCATTTTATCAAAAAAGTGAGGTAAAATCAATGTGGATAGAAGAACTTCCCAACGGAAAATACAAATTTTTTGAGCGATACAAAGACCCTTATACCGAGAAATGGAAAAGGTTAGCTATAACACTCGATTCAGGATCAAGCAGAGCTAAGAAAGAAGCACAAAAATTACTAGATGAAAAGATAGCTGAAAAGCTACAAAGTTTGACTACTACTGATATGCTTTTTGAAGACGTGCTAAGTGATTGGTGGGAACTTCATAAAAAATCTATCAAAGCTTCTACCGAGAAAACTATGGTCTATGCGGTAGATGAAGTAAAAGAAAATTTTGCTCCAGGGATTAAAATAAAAAATATCACTGCTAAATACGCTCAACAATATTTTACAAATTCAGAGGACAATCACATCAAATTAAAAAAGCATAAATCTGTGCTAAGTATGGTATTCAAGTATGCTCAAGATTTAGAATTGATTGATAGCAACCCTATCCAACGTATCAGGCTGCCAAAACAAGTCGTAACGTACGAAAACATGGAGCGTATCGAAGATAAGTTCCTTGAACAGAGCGAATTAAAAAGGCTTTTAAAAGCCATGAAAGAATATAACCGAGGGTATCATGTCGCTCGTATGGCTGAATTTATGGCTTTAAATGGTTGCCGAGTCGGTGAAGCTGGTGCTCTTAAATTTGAAAATTACGATAAGAAAAACCGTACTATTACTATCAACGGGACTTTAGACCCAACCCGTAAAGGTTCAGAAGGTGTCAAAACAACTCCTAAAACCTTATCATCTGTCAGAGTGGTTGATTTAACGAATAAAGAAATTGAGATTATTGAAGAATTTATAGAGCTGCATGAACTACGAAAAAATACAAATCCAAACTATAAAGATATGGGATTTATATTTGTTTCATCAAGCGGTATTCCAATTCATAAATCAAGCATTGGTAAGTTAATGAAGAATGCCAATGGCACGTTAAAGAAGCCTATAAACAAACAATTGCACCCTCACATCTTAAGACACACTCTTATCAGTACACTTGCTGAAAACAATATCCCCTTAAAAGCCATCACCCAAAGAGTCGGGCATAAAGACAACGGAAAGACCACAATGGAAATCTACACTCACGTAACCAAGAATATAAAATCAAAAGTTGTTGATGTCCTGGATAAACTTTACAAATAGTTTGCCCCTTTTTTGCCCCTTTTAGAACAAAAAGAAAAACCGCCACTCCTAAGAATAGCGGTTTAATCATGTTTTTAAGCTACTAATGTAGTCGCTCTATTATTTAAGAGTAACTGAAGCTCCAGCTTCTTCCAATTTAGCTTTGATTTCTTCAGCTTCTGCAGTTGCAACGCCTTCTTTAACAAGTGCTGGTGCACCGTCAACAAGTTCTTTAGCTTCTTTAAGACCAAGACCTGTGATTTCACGTACAACTTTGATAACGCCAACTTTTTTGTCACCTGCAGATGTCAATTCAACGTCGAATGAATCTTTAGCAGCACCAGCGTCAGCAGCACCAGCTGCAGCAACAGCTACAGGAGCAGCTGCAGTTACACCAAATTCTTCTTCGATAGCTTTTACAAGGTCGTTCAATTCAAGGATTGAAGCTTCTTTAATTTCAGCAATAATGTTTTCAATGTTCAATGCCATTGTTATTTCCTCCAAATATGTTTTAAATTTATAATATATTTTCGTAGCTAGGCTACGCTGCGTAGCTTAAGATTAAGCTGCGTCTTCTTTGCTTTCTGCAACCGCTTTGACTGCAAGAGCAACGTTGCGCACTGGCGCTTGAAGTACAGAAAGGAGCATAGAAAGAAGTCCTTCGCGGTTTGGAAGAGTTGCAAGTGCAAGAATCTCTTCTTTAGATGCGACAGCGCCTTCGATTGCACCACCTTTTATTTCAAGTGCTTCAGCGTTTTTAGAAAAGTCGTTCAAGATTTTCGCTGGTGCGATAACATCTTCGTTAGAAAATGCTACTGCAGATGGTCCAACAAATACTGATGCAAGTTCTTCAAGACCAGCTTTTTCAGCTGCACGACGTAAGATTGAGTTTTTAATGACTTTATACTCAACTTCGTTTCCACGAAGCTCACGACGAAGAACTGTATCTTGCTCAACTGTCAAACCACGAGCGTCTACAACGACGATAGATGCAGCAGCTTTCATTTTTTCAGCTACTACGTCAACTAGTTCCGCTTTTTTAGCAATAATTGCTTCACTCATTAGTGTGTTCACCTCCGTTATTATTTTGCTTGGGAAATTTTTCCAAAAGAAAAACGCGCCCAAACCTAGACACGAAAGTACAATACGCTTCTTTTTACATGATACGTTTTGTCCTCGGTAGGATACTTATGAGTCGAGCTCCCCTACTGTCTTAGGCAGTTTTTTCAAACCGTATATAAGTATAGCATAGTCAAAAAAAGAATGCAAGATTTTTGCAAACTTTTTTTAAACTTTTTTCGCGCTTCTTCTTTTAGAGTTCTACTGTCAAGACTTGACCTTGCTTAACAACCTGTTCTCCGGCGATATAAACATCATCTACATCACTGGATTTGACTGCATAAACCAGATGAGATAACATACTTTCCTGAGGTTGGAGATGGATTTTCCCTTGTGGTTGAATAACCAGAAAATCTGCTTGCTTGCCAACTTCCAAACTTCCTATCTGATGTTCCATCCCTAGGACCTTAGCCC
>CABTAV010000189.1:0-3033 GCA_902482895.1 uncultured Streptococcus sp.
GCCCCTATATACGGCGGATTCCCAAATATATAAACTTCGTCATCTTCCTTAGCATTCAACACAGTTTCCCAGTCAATTCTTAGAGCATTCCCACAGACGATATTTCCAGCTTCTCTTAAAGGTAATAGTCTTGGATGGACATCAGCAAGAGCTTCTTCCATTTCCACATTCATCTGGTGTTCTGCTATATACAAGGATAGCCTTGCTACTTCATGAGCGAAATCATCCAATTCAATTCCTGAAAACTGGGATAGAGAAATCTTAGATGCATCAGCAATCAATTCTCCTTGATAAACAGCTTTTTCATTTAAGGATTCACGAATTTCACGCTGTTTGATTAAGATATTAATTTCTAAACGACGAAGTTCTTTATAAGTAATGATGAGGAAATTTCCAGAACCACAAGCAGGGTCTAAAAACTTGATAGAGGCCATACGAGTGAGCAACTCTTCTAACTTAGGTAAGATTTGTCGCAATTCCTTGCGACGATGTTCCTCGCTAAAGTCACCACCTCCTATATAGTAGTCAGCTCGTTCTTCTAATTCCGTAAATGCTGCTCGTAAATTATCTAAAAACAGTGGTTTGATGACCTTCATAATATTGGGCACGCTAGTATAGTGCATACCCGATGTTGATCTTGCTTCTGCATTTGCCACGGTTTGAATCATTGATCCCAAAATATCTGGATTGATTTCATTCCAGTTTAGCAATTCTCCTGCTTCAATGAGTAATTGACGAGTTCTTTTATTGAAAATAAGGTCATGATGTGGCTCTGAAAAAAGCTTACCATTTACATAGGGAAAATCTGATAACCACGACTCCAAATCCTGACGACTAAATTCAGGCATATCTAAAACAGTAAATAGTTTTCTAACACACTCATTCAAGTCAGAACCATCTTCAGATGTCCTCATCTTAATAACATTTGTGAAAGCTCCCTTGGAGATGATATTTGTATCTTCTGCAAATAGTAGAAAAAGAACACGAATCAAAAATAGATTAAATGATTTACCGTCAGTTTCAGTAATGGCAAGTTCAGGATTGATAGAAATTAGTTCATCATAAAGTTTGGTGAAACGCTCTGCCGCTTTTACATCAGCAGGATTTTCCTTATCATAATCAATCTTTTCAATACCATTCCAAGGTAAGAAGAAATCACAATGGGCTGGTAAATCATTAAAAGAAATTGCTAGAGTCAGTCCTGTCTGTGTATCCTTTGCATATAATTCTTGAAAATCTGTTGTGATAATAAATCGAGATTTACGAACCTGATCCTCCAACTCTTTATCAATCTCAGTAAGAGCAAGTAATGGCTGATTTTCAACTTTACGAAAATACAATTTGTTTTTTATTATAAAATCATCAGATGCTACTTTACTTGCTCTTGTTATGGTCGTTTTAGTAATGTCAAACAATGAAACAAATTCAATAATAAATGTCGATTTATTAAGATTCTCTACTAAAACCTTGGTTCTATCCTCAATCTCGGTGATATTTAATAACTTTTTAGCCATTAGATACCTCCAAGAAACGCAAAAAGCCTACTGGATTTTCAGTAGGTTTCAATCTATATTTTTTGCATTTTTTTATTAGGTTATATATATATATGCATTTGCGTAGTCTGACTCATTTTGAACTCCTTTGGAATTAAATTTTCAGAGATGCTGTAAACAATACTAATAACTCTCACCCTAAAACTATTATACCATGATTTCTATTTTTTCTAAAAAACGAACCAGCTGACTGATTCGTTTTCATCCGTTTAGCTCCTACTTCCGATACATTTTAAATTGTAGGAAGAGGTCGCTGTATTTGCCTGTCCATTTATGGTTAAATTTCTCGTAAACTTCTAGGTGTTTCATGGTTTCAGCATCTGGATAGAAGGCCTTGTCTTCTTTTTTCTCCTCTGGGAGCAGTTCCTTAGCTGGTAGGTTTGGAGTTGAATAGCCGACATACTCTGCATTTTTGAGAGCATTTTCAGGTTTCAACATAAAATTGATAAAGGCATAGGCGGCATCTTGGTTTTTCACGGTTTTTGGAATGACCATATTGTCAAACCAAAGGTTGCTGGCCTCAGTCGGTACCACATAGCGTAGGTTTTCATTTTTTTCTAGCATTTGGCTGGCTTCACCAGAGAAGGTCACGCCGATTGCAGCGTTGTTCTGAATCATGTAGCCCTTCATCTCGTCTGCAACGATAGCCTTGATATTTGGAGTGAGCTTGTAAAGCTTATCCACTGTTTCTTCTAACTGCCGGGTATCCTTGGAGTTGAGGCTGTAGCCGAGGGAGTTGAGACCCAGTCCCAATACCTCACGCGCCCCATCAAAGAGCATGATAGAGTTCTTATACTCTGGCTTCCAAAGGTCATCCCAATGCTCAGGCGCTTCATCTACCATAGTTTCATTGTAGACAATTCCTAAGGTTCCCCAGAAGTAAGGGATAGAGAATTTATTGCCTGGGTCAAAGGACTGGTTGAGAAACTCTGGTCCGATATTTTCAAGACCTTCAAGTTTTGAATAATCAAGCGGTACCAAGAGGTCTTCGTCCTTCATCTTGTTAATCATGTATTCACTAGGAATGGCAATATCGTAGGTCGTTCCACCCTGCTTGATCTTGGTATACATGGCTTCGTTGGAGTCAAAGGTCTCATACTGGACTTGGATGCCTGTTTCTTCTGTGAATTGCTCCAAGAGTTCTGGATCAATATAGTCTCCCCAGTTGTAGATAACCAGTTTTTGACTATCTCGGCTATTGATTTTACTATCTAAATGCGTCGCAATTCCCCACAAGACCAGGATAATGGCTACAATTCCTGCTAAAAATGAATAGAGTTTTTTCATGCTTGCTCCTCCTTCTCACGTGAGATAAAGTAATATCCAACAACTAGGATAATACTAAAGAGAAAGACGAGGGCAGACAGGGCATTGATTTCTAAGGAAATCCCCTTGCGAGCACGAGAGTAAATCTCGACTGATAGGGTTGAAAAGCCATTTCCCGTTACAAAGAAGGTCACAGCAAAGTCATCTAGCGAAT
>CABTAV010000190.1:0-3022 GCA_902482895.1 uncultured Streptococcus sp.
AGAGAAGCGTCAAGTGAGAATTGACATGGGATTGGTACTTATGGCTAACAACCTCCTAAAATACAATAAGAGAACGATTCAAAATTAAAAAGCTAGAGTTCCACAATTGGAAATCTCTAGCTTTTTTGTGGCTGAGAATTATTTTGTCTCAGGTTCTTTTTTTAGGGCTTTTTTCGTTTTGTCACTATTTTGATGGAATTGATTTGATCATCTGTTTTTTTAATATAGAATCTAACTTGACAAAAGCGTTTGTTCATCATATAATTAAATAAACAAAATATTGAACAAGAGAGGCTGAGGATATGTTATCAGAAAAACAATTTAATCTTTTACGTTTTTTGTTGCTTCACAAAGATGAAAACTTTACACAGAGACAATTGGCTGAACAGCTAGACATCGCTGTGGGGACGGTGAATAATCTTCTCAAGGAATGTAAAGTAAAGAAGTGGATCAGCGAGGGAAATAACTTAACTGACATAGGAGAGGAGGCTTTAGCTCCGTATCAAGTGAAGAATGCCATTATCATGGCAGCGGGTATGAGTAGCCGTTTTGCACCTTTGTCTTATGAGTTACCAAAAGGATTGCTTCAAGTCAAAGGTGAGCGTTTGATTGAGAGAGAAATCAAGCAGTTGAAAGAAGCTGGGATAGAGGATATTACTATTATTGTAGGCTATCTGCAGGAAAAAATGTTCTATCTAGCAGAAAAATTTGGTGTTAAAATCGTTGTAAATAATGATTACTACAAGTACAATAACTGTTCTTCTCTCATGCTAGTCAGAGATCAACTTTCCAACACTTATATCTGCTCTTCGGATAATTATTTTGTAGAAAATCCGTTTGAACGATACATTTACAGAGGTTATTATTCGACTATATTTGCAGAAGGGGACACAGACGAATACTGCTCTAAGGAAGATTCCAATCACACGATTATTGATATTCAAATCGGTGGGACGAATACTTGGGCTATGGTGGGGCACGTTTATTTTGATCGCGCATTTAGTGAAAAATTCGTAGACATTTTAGAAACTGAATTTAAGCACGAACCATATCGCGAACAGCTCTGGGAAGATTATTATAGCCGTAACGTCAAGGAGCTTCCTTTGGAAGCTCGGCATTATTCAGCAGATATTGTTAAGGAGTTTGATTCACTAGATGAGTTGCGTCAGTTTGATGAACACTATTTGGTGGATACGAATTCGGAAATCATTGATAATATCTGTAAGACATTGGGATGTGTGGCTTCAGATATTGTCAATATCAAACCTCTAAAAGATGGTCTAACCAATACTTCGTTTTCATTTGACTGCCTAGGGAAGAGATATGTCTATCGTCATCCTGGTAGGGGAACGGAGAATTACATTGATCGAACTAGTGAAGCGGCTTCCATGGAAATTGCTGCAAAATTAAAGATTGATCGTACTTTTGTCGCTATGAACAAGGATGAGGGCTGGAAAATTTCAGAATTTATCCCTAATGCCAAGCAACTGG
The DNA here is from genome assembly GCA_902482895.1 of uncultured Streptococcus sp. Classification (GTDB taxonomy): domain Bacteria; phylum Bacillota; class Bacilli; order Lactobacillales; family Streptococcaceae; genus Streptococcus. The sequence continues at coordinate 1,492 of CABTAV010000190.1, forward strand.
ATTATGACAATTGGGATGATGTAGCAAAAGCAATGGAGCTCTTGAGACGTTTGCACCAATCTGGAGAAAAAACAAATCATTTCTTTAACCAATTTGAGGGAATTGATGATTTTATACAAAAATTAAAAGCCAGCAATCGTTTTGAATTTGATGGACTTGAAGAGTTGGATAAGAATGTCTCAGTTCTCGAAAAGTTTCTACAAGAAGAGCAGACGAAAAAGGTTCTCTGCCACGGAGATTCTTATAGTCCAAATTTCTTGTTGAACGAAGCTGGCGAAATGAGCTTGATTGATTGGGAATATTCTGGTATGGGAGATCCAGCAGGAGATTTAGGAACCTTTATCGGGTGTTCAAATTATACAGTGGAAGAAGCTGAAAAGGTACTTGAAATCTATCTACAAGAAGTTCCAGACAAGAAAACCAAACGTCACTATTTTGCCTATGTATCAGTGACTTCATATTATTGGTTTTTGTGGGCCCTGTTCCAAGAAAGCGTTGGAAAACCCGTAGGTGAATTTCTTTATGTCTGGTATCGTTATACCAAGCAGTATGGGCAAATTGCACTAGATTTGTATTTGGAGGAGAATTGAGATGAAACCGACATCTGAAATTGAAGAATTAGTAGCAAATGAAACGAAAAGAAGGCTAGAAGAAATGGAATCTCCAAACTATGTGTTTGCTCAGCCATTTCTAAAAAGTGATTTTATTATAGTCATTGGCTTAGTTCTAATTAACCTTATTCTGATTATCTTAGCCATGACAGGAGGTATTCAATAAAATGTCTAAGATGAATGACTTTATTCAACAGGAGACGATAACGGGAATTGTTCCCATGACCAATAAGGATCGTCAGTATTCTTTCTGGGATCTCTTTCTGTCAACAAGTGGTTTTGCCATTGCTACTTGGTGTTATACCCAAGGGGCTTATGTGGCTCAATATTTGACTTTTAATCAAATGTTGATTAATATTTTTAGTTTTAACATTATCTGGGTCTTTATTGAATGTCTCCCAATTCTGTTTGCGGTTAAATATGGAATTGATTTGTGGATTTGGTTGAGGGCTGTCCTCGGAAAAAAAGGAGTGGCCTTGCTATCAACCATTATTAGTTTGGCTAACTTTGGCTGGTATGCCGTTGCGGCCAATCTTTTTGCTAGCTCCATGATTCATTTGGCAAATAATTTCGGTCTTGGTTTGGACAAGGGAGTATGGGCACCTATTCTTGGTACACTCTGTGTTCTTCTTGGAACTCTTATTGCTCTAGGGGGTCCAGAAGTGATTAAATGGACCAATCGATTCTTGGTTATCGCCCTGTTGATTGTCGGTCTGATTATTGTTGGAATCTGTTTTGTAGCTGTGCCTATCACTGACATTATGAACATTCAACCAGCTACCCAAGGAGATTTAACTCCATTAGAACGCTTCATGCTTTCTGGAGAAGGAAATGTAGCCTTTGCCTTTTCTTGGTCTACACAAGCATTGGTCTTACCACGTTTGGCAAAATCAGAACGCAGTGGCTATTGGGCTACAGCC
>CABTAV010000191.1:0-2979 GCA_902482895.1 uncultured Streptococcus sp.
GCCAAACAAGCTGCCAAGGGAAGGCTGAGCCAAAGAAGATGAGCCAAGCCACCCAAACTCAGGGTCGAGATAAAAATCACTGGAAATATGAGATAAACAATGATTCGCCAGTGTTTTAAAATAGCCGTAATATCCGCTTCTTCCGACTCTCGGAAAAGCAAGGGCCCAATAACCAGTGCCAAAAACAACTCCGTATTGAGATGAAAATCGGTATTGGGTAAAAAGAGACCTATCACAATTCCCAAAAGAATCTGCACCAAAGGGAGGGGCAAAAAGGGCAGAAGCTTATTGGTTGTACTTGAAACAATCAAGACCAGTAAAAATAGGATGAGGTAAATCAGTAATTCCACGCAATTCCTCCTTAGTCTTTTTTACAACAGGATTCAAATATCTCCTTCTGCTCTTTGATTTTTTGGTCAATCTTGGAACAATCTTTGTGCTCAATTTTTCTCTGACACCGTTCCATCTCAAGAGCAACTAATTTTTTCTTGATTTTAAGCATTTTTTTGCTCATATGCGCTTGGTCTAACACACCCACCGCTCGTTCATGGTGAGTTGATTCAACAAAATTCTGGCGCATGACATCCAGCTTTTCACGTAGGTATTGTTTATCCATGTCTATATCTCTCTAATTTTTCAATCATTACTAAAAATGGTGGGTTGTTGACTTGGTTTAAAGTTCGGTAAATAGCAGCTGTGTACTCTTGTTGGTTCAACTGGCTGACAAAATCCAAGACAGCATCCCTCTCGAGGTCGCCTCCTTCATGACCATAGTAGATCATGATAGCAATCCGTCCACCTTTGACAAGTAAGGCACACAGCTTTTCTAATGCTTCAATCGTTGTCTGAGGTCGGGTAATGACTGACTTATCAGCTGACGGCAGATAGCCCAGATTAAAAATCCCTGCCTTGGCTTCTGTCACAAACTGGTCCAGTGTCTCATGGCCTTGCAAGATTAACTGGGCATTTGTCAGATCAGCCTGATCCAAACGCTCCTTGGTCTTTTCCAAGGCTTGCTCCTGAATATCAAAGGCATAGACTTGCTTAGCTAGCTTGGCTAGAAAAAGCGTGTCATGACCATTTCCCATGGTTGCATCCACTACGATATCATCCTGAGTTACAACCTCAGCCAAAAAATCATGTGCCATCTCAAGTGGTCTTTTCATATCAAAACTCCTGTCTTACAGCCTTGCATCCCTGAACGCTTCCCCGACGTCGCATCTCCATCTCAATGCTGTTGAGGACTTCCCATTTATTGAGGCTCCACATAGGCCCAATCAGCATATCTCTAGGTGCATCTCCTGTGATTCGATGGATGACAATATGTTTAGGAATGATTTCCAGTTGATCACAGATAACCTTTACATATTCGTCCTGACTCATCAACTGCAAACGACCCTCGTGGTAATCCCGCTGCATACGTGTATTGGTCATAAGGTGAAGCAAATGCAGTTTAATTCCTTGAATATCGTTATCCGTGACACAACGGCTAACATTTTCGACCATCATCTCATGAGTCTCACCAGGAAGACCGTTAATCAAATGGGAAACAATCTCAATCTTAGGATACTTTCTCAAACGCTTGACCGTTTCCACGTACAATTCATAAGAGTGGGCACGGTTAATCAGGTCAGAGGTTGTTTCGTAAGTAGTCTGCAAGCCCAATTCAACCGTCACATGCATGCGCTCCGATAACTCAGCCAAATATTCGATGGTTTCATCGGGTAAACAGTCTGGCCGCGTTCCGATATTGATTCCTACTACACCTGGCTCGTTAATAGCTTGTTCATAGCGCTCTCGAATGACTTCCACCTTTTCATGGGTATTGGTAAAATTCTGAAAATAAACCAGATACTTCTGAACATCTGGCCACTTGCGGTGCATAAAATCAATTTCCTTATAAAATTGCTCACGGATAGGCGCATCTGGTGCCACAATAGCATCTCCAGAACCAGAAACCGTACAAAAAGTACAGCCCCCATGAGCCACAGTTCCATCACGATTGGGACAGTCAAATCCCGCATCAATAGGAACTTTAAAGGTCTTTTCTCCAAAGAGTTTTCGATAATAATCATTCAAGGTATTATAAGATTTCATAACCTCCATTATAACAAAAAACACCCACAATCTCAAAAGCCTGACTTTCCTATAAATTCCTCTGTTTCTCGTTTCCTTTAGCAATTTTTTATGATACAATATGGATATGATTTTAATGAAATTAGCATCTATTTTATTATTGATACTGACTTTAGTAGTCTGCATCATCATAACCAAACTTTTTAGATTAAAAAAACTAGGACGAAATTTTGCGGATTTGGCCTTTCCAGTCTTGGTATTTGAGTATTACCTGATCACAGCTAAAACCTTTACCCATAATTTTCTCCCTAGACTTGGCCTAGCCCTCTCACTCCTAGCCATTATTCTCGTCTTTTTCTTCCTTCTGAAAAAACGCAGCTTTTACTATCCTAAATTCATCAAATTCTTCTGGCGTGCAGGATTCTTATTAACCCTTGTCATGTATATCGAGATGATTGTTGAATTGTTCTTAATAAAATAATCGAATCCCTAAACAATTTCTAGGGATTTTTGCTTTCTCTCCGAAACGAGACAGAAAAGAACATTATACGATTTTACACAAAGAAAATCCCTTAGAAACTTGTATTCTAAGGGATTTATCTTCTATCTAAGACAAGAGTTTCTCTCCACTCTTTAATGATAACGAAAGTATCAAAATTTCTAGTCTTCTTTTTTACCTTTAGTGGCTACTAATCCTGCACTCAAACAGAGTAGAGCTAAACCTGCTGCTACTGTTGCTTGGCTTGTCACACTACCTGTATTTGGTAACTGGGCTTTATTAGTTTGACTAGCTTCACTTGGAGCAATTGGTTTTGTTTCTGCTTTTTCTGACACTTGTGGTTTTGTATCTACCGGCTGTACTAGTTTAGTTGCTTCACCAGCCATACCGACTTCTACGATGCG
>CABTAV010000192.1:0-2961 GCA_902482895.1 uncultured Streptococcus sp.
TGATTGCCACTTTTTTCTTTTGTCCTTTCGAGTTACAATAAAGGTATGAATCAGTATCAGAAAAAGATTGTTAAAGGAACCATTTATTCGCTCCTATCCGGCTTAATCTGGGGCATCTGTGGAATTTTAGGAGAATATTTTTTTACCCATTACCAGGTGTCTTCGGGTTGGATTACCTCTATGCGTTTGACATTGGCAGGAAGTCTTGTACTCATTTGGTCTGCAATGCAATTAAAGTCACAAGTGTTAGATATCTGGCGAGACAAGAAAAATTACCTGCCCTTTTTGGCCTATGCTATTTTGGGGATTTTTTCAGTTCAGTATTTTTTCTATCTCTGCGTAGAATACTCAAATGCAGCGACAGCAACTATTTTACAGTTTATCAGTCCAGTCTTTATCCTCTTTTACAATCGCTTGGTTTATCAAAAACGAGCGTCAAAAAGCGCTATTTTCTATGTTTTGGTTGCCATGCTGGGTGTTTGCTTGATGGCGACAAAGGGAGATCTCTCTCAGTTATCCATGACGCCGCTAGCTCTTATAACAGGTCTGCTGAGTGCCATGGGTGTTATGTTTAATGTTATTCTACCTCAGCCTTTTGCTAAGCGCTATGGTTTTGTTCCCACGGTTGGATGGGGGATGATTTTGGCAGGTTTGTTTAGTAATGTTCTCTCGCCGGTTTATCAGCTTTCCTTTACTCCTGATATTTGGAGTATTTTGATTTGTCTCATTATCGCTTTCTTTGGAACGGCTTTTGCTTTTTTTATTTCCATGAAGGCTGTGTCCTTGGTTTCTCCTTTGGTGGTTTCCGTTATCAGTGCCAGTGAACCTCTCTCTTCGGCTCTCTTGAGTGTTTTATTTTTAGGATTGGTAGTGGATTGGTCCCTTCTTCTAGCTATGGTCCTGATTATTTTGCCTATGATTTTCCTATCGATAGAAGAAGCGAAAGAAAGTAAATAAAAAGTCTTTTCTTAATTCTAAAAGTGTGCTATACTAGAATAGTCAATAAAACACGGGGAGATAGTTGTGAAGAGTGTTTTTAGGTTGTATCGGTAGGGGCTTGCTTTTACCGACAGCACGTTTTATCTCACATCCCTAAAAATCATACCTAAAAACAAACAAAAAGGCTTCAAATTTGAGGCCTTTTTTGGTAGAATAGGTATCATTAAAATGAACTAGGAGGCGCCTATGACTGCTACAAAAATGAACGCTCAAGAAATTATCCAATTTATCGCTAATGCTGAAAAGAAAACCAGTGTGAAAGTAACATTTGAGGGACAACTCGCAACTGCTGTACCTAGCTCTGTTGTCAAACTAGAGAATGTCCTATTTGGAGACTGGAAAGATGTGGCTCCGCTTCTCGATGGTTTGGTAGAAAATCAAGATTATGTTGTCGAGCAAGATGCTCGTAATTCTGCAGTTCCCTTGCTAGACAAACGTGCTATCAATGCTCGTATCGAGCCAGGCGCTATTATCCGTGATCAGGTTGAAATTGGTGACAATGCTGTTATCATGATGGGAGCGGTTATCAATATCGGTGCTGAAATTGGTGCAGGAACCATGATTGACATGGGGGCTATCCTTGGTGGCCGTGCTATCGTGGGGAAAAACAGTCACGTTGGTGCAGGTGCCGTTCTTGCAGGTGTGATTGAGCCAGCTAGCGCAGAACCAGTCCGTGTTGGAGACAATGTTCTTATCGGTGCTAATGCAGTGGTTATCGAAGGAGTCCAAATCGGTAGTGGTTCAGTTGTCGCAGCAGGAGCTATTGTTACCCAAGATGTCCCAGAAAACGTGGTGGTGGCAGGTGTTCCAGCTCGTATTATCAAAGAGATTGATGCCCAAACCCAACAAAAAACAGCGCTAGAGGATGCGCTTCGTACCTTATAATTGTAAAAGTAATAAAGAGGCGGAACCCTTCTTCCAGCCTCTTTCTGCTATATCGGAGGATAGATAGATGTTAGATTTGATTCAGATTAGACGAGATTTGCACCAGATTCCAGAGATTGGCTTGGAGGAGTTCAAGACTCAGACTTATTTGCTGGATGTGATTGAAAAATTGACTGCAGGCAAGGATTTTGTCCAAGTTCGTACTTGGCGGACAGGTATTTTGGTCTATTTGCAGGGAAGTCAGCCAGAGCGTACTATTGGTTGGCGGACAGATATTGATGGCCTGCCTATCGTCGAACAAACAGGCCTTCCTTTCGCTTCCCAGCATCAAGGTCGTATGCACGCTTGTGGCCATGATTTCCACATGACCATTGCTTTGGGCTGTCTTGAGCGAGCCCTTAAGGAGCAACCTAAAAATAATTTGCTCTTTCTGTTTCAGCCTGCTGAAGAAAATGAAGCTGGCGGCATGCTCATGTATGAGGATGGCGCTTTTGGAGACTGGTTGCCAGACCAGTTTTATGGGCTTCATGTTCGGCCAGATTTGAAGGTTGGTCAGATTGCGACCAATACACACGCTCTCTTTGCAGGGACTTGCGAGGTGAAGATCCGTTTCAAAGGCAAAGGTGGCCACGCAGCCTTTCCACATGAAGCTAATGACGCCTTGGTGGCTGCTAGTTACTTTGTGACCCAAGTACAGTCAGTGGTTAGCCGCAATGTCAACCCAATCGAGGGAGCAGTGGTGACCTTTGGAGTTTTCCAAGCTGGAACAACCAACAATGTTATCACAGACACAGCCTTTTTGCATGGAACCATTCGGGCCTTGACACAGGACATGAGTCTCTTGGTTCAAAAGAGGGTCAAAACAGTTGCAGAAGGGGTTGCAGCTGCCTTTGATATGGAAGTCGAAGTGGAACTCAAACAAGGTGGATACCTACCTGTTGAGAACAATCCAGCCTTGGCGCGTGAACTAATGGACTTTTTTGAAGAGAAAGACGGAATCGAGTTGATTGATATCGAGCCTGCTATGACAGGTGAGGACTTTGGTTATCTCCTTTCAAAGGTTGATGGCGTTATGTT
>CABTAV010000193.1:0-2923 GCA_902482895.1 uncultured Streptococcus sp.
CAGGAACTGATCCAATAACCAAAATAACTGTATTAATCAGAGATTTTGTGAAGACAGGATCTTTAAACATACGGATATAGTTATCTAAGCCCACAAATTGGAAACTAGTCATAGAATAGTTAAAGAAACTTGTGATGAAGCCCATAATCATTGGTGCTAAAACAAAGACAACAAAGAAGAATAAAACTGGCGCTAGGAAAGCATAAGAAATAACGGTTTCTCTCATACGAATTTTATTAACTTTCACTGTAGGCACCTCTCTTTCCTTTTCTTTTTTATTGATAATCTCCTAAGAGAATGATGATTTACCTTTTAAATAAAAGCCCCCTTTTCTTACACAAGTGTGCAAAGGGAAAAGGGGCTACAAAATCTGTTTAGGGTTTATTGTTTAGTAGCTTTTTTGATAGTTTCGTTTGCTTTTTCAGTAAATGCTTTCAATGCATCAGCTGGTTTTTGATCGCCATTTGAAACTGATTGCAACATTGGGAACCATAGAGTTCTCATTTCTGCAAAACCATCAATTGTATTATAGTATGGAGAGTAGTACTTAGTCCAAGCACCGATTGTTTCCATACGTTTGTCATCATAGAGTTTACCAAATGATGTACGAACTGGGAATGCTCCTGTACGAACAACATCTTTTGGACCCCATTCTTTATCATCTGCGATGAATTGAACAAATTTCTTAGAAGCAGCAACTTTCTTGTCATCTTTGTTGTTGAATACTGCAAATCCGTTTACAAGGTATTCAAGAGCTGGTTTACCAGAATCAGATGGGAATGGTACTTCTACTACTTCTACTTTACTTGCTTCCAAGAGTTTAGCTTGGATACCGTTTTGAGCTGGTGCCCAAAGGATTGTGTAAGATGTTTGACCGTTGGCAAAGTTTTGGATATCTGCTCCACCGTCAAATTGTGAACCATTGTTCAACAAACCGTCTTTAATCCAGCCAGCTGCTTTTTCAAGACCTTTGACGAATTTAGGATCATCAGTTGTATATTTTGTTACATCTTTATCTGTTACAGAACCGCCGTAAAGGTTTGAGATGAAGGCACGTGTTCCTTGGTCTCCCCCTTGACCAGAACTGAACAATGAACCTGGTGTGTAGCCTTTGTCTTTAAGCGCTTTCAAAACTTTTTCAAAATCATCAGTTGTCCAACCTTCTTTTACAAGGTTTGCAACTCCAGCCTCTTCCAACATTTTCTTGTTCATAGCCATATAGAATGGTGCTGAACTGATTGGATACATGTAAGCTTTGTCTCCAGCTTTACTTGCTTGTACAATGTTTTCATTGTTAACATCTTTAACAAAGTCATCTGTGAAGAGGTCGTTCAAGTCAGCCAATTTACCATTTTTACCATATTGGATGATACGTCCTGGTGCATCAAAAAGTACGTCTGGAGCTGTACCTGCTTCGATAGCTGTCGTGATTTTTTCTGGACCTGACTTAAAGTCAATTGTTTCCAATTTCACTTTTACATCTGGATTTGCTTTTTCAAAAGCTTCGATGATTGATTTTTCATATGTTCCAACACCGTCACCAGTTTTTTCTTGAGTGAAGACTGGGAATGCCCACCAAGTGATTTCTGTTTTAGCGCCATCTCCACCTGATTTAGCAGCATCTTTGCTACCACCAGAATTACCACATGCAGCAAGGCCAAGAACCGCAGCACCCGCAAGTACTGTACAAGCTAGTTTTCTAAATTTCATTTGTATTCTCCTAATTGATAAGCGTATCCATATTGGATAATGAGTAAGATTGCATTTGTATACGTTTTCATTTCATCCGACGCATCCACCACTCTCCTCTGTTTTAAAATTGTGTTATTTAAGACCAGCAACGAAGCGTTCTGTAATCTCTTTTGGTCTAGTAATAGCGCCACCTACAACGATGCCTCGCACTCCATATCCAAGGATTTGTTTGGCTTGTTCTGGTGTATGAATTTTCCCTTCTGCAATGACATCTACACCGGCATCACAGAGTTTTTTAATTAATTCAAAATCGGGACCATCCACTTTTGGACTGTAAGATGTGTATCCTGATAAGGTTGTTCCGACAAAGTCAATTCCTGCTTCAACAGCTGCCAATCCTTCTTCGAAAGTACTTGTATCAGCCATCAAGAGCTGGTTAGGATATTTCTCCTTAACCTGACGAATGAACTCTTGAATCTCCAAACCATCGTAGCGTTCACGCTTGGTACAATCCAGAGCAATCACCTCGATGTCAAGCTCTGCCAATTCATCAACTTCTTTCATAGTAGCCGTGATGAAGGGTTCTTGCGGTGGATAATCTCGTTTAATTATCCCAATGATTGGAAGGTTTGTAACCTCCTTGATTTCCTTGATATCGCGAACACTGTTTGCTCGGATACCGACTGCTCCACCTTGCTCAGCCGCTTTGACCAGCAAGGGAATGACTCCTCCCGCTTCTGTGTAAAGCGGTTCGTGAGGAAGGGCCTGACAAGAAACGATGATTCCATCTTTGATTTGTTCAATCAAGGCTTCTTTAGTAATCTGTGGCATCCTCTTTCCTCCTTTTCTTTGTTCTTATGAGTTTATTATATATCATTTGTGAAGCGCTTTCAATACTTTGTAGTAGAATAGATTTCAGTTTCAAAAGTACTTTATAGAACAGCTGTTTCTGAAAGTAGTTTCAGCTCTGTCTTGTTTTCAATTCGCTTAGCATCTAAAATCGTGACCACCCCGTCTAACGGGTGGTTTGTTCCAAGGCTATAAGTCCAAATTACCAGAGTCTGGGACAATAGTCCCTTATCTCCAAAAAAAGAACCTGAGACAAAATAGTTCTCAGCCACAAAAAAGCTAGAGATTTCCAATTACGGAATTCTAGCTTTTTAATTTTGAGTTGTTCTCTTATTGTATTTTAGGAGGTTGTTAGCCATAAGTACCAATCCCATGTCAATTC
>CABTAV010000194.1:0-2919 GCA_902482895.1 uncultured Streptococcus sp.
GGTATGCAGGTGATCCACTGTGGCAAAAGGTGGATCCTGACAAACTAGGAACAGAAGCAGAGCTGGACTATCTTCAGCACGGAGATCCCTCGGGCACGATTTTTTCAATCGGAGAGGCAGATGTTTCCATACGGCCAGGTTGGTTTTACCATGAGGACCAGGAACCTAAGTCTCTTGAGGAGTTGGTGGAAATCTACTTTCACTCGGTTGGGCGGGGAACTCCACTCCTGCTTAATATTCCGCCGAATCAAGATGGGCTCTTTGATGCAAAGGATATTGAACGTCTCTATGAATTTGCGGCCTATCGCAATGAGCTCTATAAAGAAGATTTGGCTCTGGGAGCTGAGGTATCTGGTCCTGCTCTTTCCGCAGACTTTGCTTGTCACCATTTAACAGATGGTCTTGAGACCAGCTCTTGGGCAAGCGATGCAGATTTGCCCATCCAGTTAGAACTTGACTTAGGGTCACCGAAAACTTTTGATGTAATTGAGTTAAGAGAAGATTTGAAGCTGGGGCAACGAATCGCTGCTTTTTATCTGCAAGTAGAGGTGGATGGCGTCTGGCAAGAATTTGGCATGGGCTTTACAGTTGGTCAAAAGCGCCTCTTGCGAGGTCCACTAGTAGAGGCACAGAAGGTGCGCGTGATCATTACAGAGGCACAATCTATGCCTGTATTGACCAAGATTGCCCTCTATAACACTCCGAGCTTATCACAAAAAGTAGCTGTTCAGGGACTAGCATTTGCAGAAAAAAGTCTAGCTGTGACAAAGGGAGAGACTCTTCATTTTAGGATTGAACGTAGCGAAAGTAGTACCCCTTTGGAAGCTAAGATTTCGATTCAACCGGGGACAGGTGTTCATGGTGTCGCCTATCAGGACGAGATTCAAGTCCTTCAATTTCAAGCAGGGGAAAGCAAAAAAGATTTGTGCCTACCAACCCTGTATTTTGTTGCTGATAAGATCCTAGATTTCTATCTAAATCTGACTGTTAATGGACAGTTGGTTGATCAAGCTCATATTTTAGTTGAAACGAGATAAAATATCTTTACAATTCATTTCCTTTCCGAATAAATAGATAGTGGCAGTGAATCTAGTAAACCTAGATTTAAAACTGTGGTATAATAAAAGGAGGAAGTGGATGATTCTAAGACATCCAGGCATCAGCCCAACTAATGACTTGGTTGCTAAGAAAATCTTTAGCAATCCAGAAATCACTTGTCAATTTATCCGCGATATGCTGGACTTGCCAGCAAAAAATGTGACGATTTTGGAGGGAAGTAATATTCATGTCTTACCTTTCCTGCCTTACTCGGCACAGGATTTCTATACCAGTATAGACGTCTTGGCGGAATTGGATAACGGTACTCAGGTTATTATCGAAATACAAGTCCATCATCAGAATTTTTTCATCAATCGTTTATGGGCTTACCTGTGCAGTCAGGTCAATCAAAACCTAGAAAAAATTCGCCAACGTGAAGGTGATACCCACCAGAGCTACAAACATATTGCTCCAGTATACGCAATCGCTATTGTGGATAGTAATTATTTCTCAGATGATTTAGCCTTTCACAGTTTTAGTATGCGAGAGGACACGACAGGTGAAGCATTAACCATCACCAATAACGGACAGGAACATCATCTAGTCAAGATGGCGTTCTTGGAATTAAAAAAATACAGAGAAACCAGCAAAGACGAGGTTCGCAAGCCGTGGTTGGAGTTTTTCGGGAATAAACCCTTTACCCAACAACCTGAGCGAGCCATTAGCCAAGCAGATCAACTGCTGGACTATAAGAGCTGGTCCGAGGAGGACAGGAAGATGTTTAGTCAACTACGTATGCGAGAAGAACAAGCGTTATTGGCTCAGGATTATGCCTTGGAGACTGCTAGGGCGGAAGGTCTTGAACAAGGACAATCTGAGGGTATCGAAGAGGGATTGAAAGTAGGTTTACTAAATCTCGTTCGCCAAGGTCTTCTGACATCTGAAGTTGCCAGTCAGCAGTTGGATATGACTGTCTCTGAGTTTGAGGCGTTGTTGTAAGTAGAAAGTGATGACATGTTACCGAAATGAGGTAGCATGTTTTTGTTTGGAATAGATTTTATATTTTGTACGAATGATTTTAGTGTATAGAGATACAAATACACTATTTTTATACTTCAAACCTATTTATTTTACTAAAATTAAAAAATATATCCGCTGTTTTTCCGAACTAGCCTAAATTCTTATATAAGATTAGTTGGATAATATCATATATATTTATTCAAAAAAAGTAGAAAAAATTCAATCGGAAATTTTCTGAAAATTCCTTGATTTCCCAAAACGCTTTTTTTTTTGCGAAAATTTAAAATCAAATTATTTGCATATATATTGAAAATAATATAAAATGTAAATTGTAGATTTCTGTGTGCAGGTGTCATGTAGAAATCAAATCAATTAACCTTATAAAAGGAGAAAAGAAAATAATGGAAAATAAACCATCTATGAGTCGTGTTGAACGTCTGCACCGTGAAAAGGTCACGCGTTACTCGATCCGTAAATATAGTTTTGGGGCGGCTAGTGTAGCGGTCGCTGCTCTTTTCATGTTCTTGGGGAATGGAGCTGTATCAGCTAATGAACTAAGCAAACAAGAGACATCTGTAGAAGCAACAACTCCAACTTTGGACAAGACCCAACTTGAAAGCTATATTTCAGAAATTGAGACAAAACTTTCTAACGGTTCTTACGATAACAAAACAGAAGAAAGTGTTGCAGTATTAAAAGCTGACTTAGAAGCTGCAAAAGCTACATTAGCGAATGCAACTACTCAAGCTGAACTAAAACAAGCTTACAGCAAACTTGTCACTACAGCTAACGCTAGATTAAGAAACAAACCTGTAGAGAAAAAAGAGACTCCAGTAGTAGACACAACTAACGGACAACCAA
>CABTAV010000195.1:0-2868 GCA_902482895.1 uncultured Streptococcus sp.
AGGGAAAGCGAAAAAACTGAAGACCGTTAAGACTCTAGTTGGTATTACAATCATGGAAAAAGCCACCTTTGAGAAGAATCCAATTACTTTCCTTGAAAATAAAGGCTATCATAATGTCCGTAAAGAAAACATCCTCTGCCTACCTAAGTATAGTTTGTTTGAACTGGAAAGCGGTCGCAGACGGATGCTAGCAAGTGCGAAAGAACTTCAAAAAGGCAATGAAATAGTGCTTCCAGTATATTTAACAACCTTGCTCTACCATTCTAAAAACGTCCATAAACTAGACGAGCCAGAACATTTGGAATACATCCAGAAACACCGATATGAATTTAAAGATTTATTAAATCTTGTATCTGAGTTCTCTCAAAAATATGTCCTCGCAGATGCAAATCTAGAGAAAATCAAGAACTTATATGCAGACAATGAGCAAGCAGATATAGAAATTCTAGCAAATTCGTTTATCAATTTGTTGACTTTTACTGCTTTGGGTGCTCCTGCTGCCTTTAAATTTTTGGGCAAAGATGTTGATCGAAAACGATACACAACTGTATCCGAAATCCTTAACGCCACCCTCATCCACCAATCCATCACTGGTCTCTACGAGACTCGGATTGACTTAAGCAAACTGGGAGAAGACTGATGGGATGGAGAACCGTTATAGTCAATACACACTCTAAACTCTCCTACAAGAACAAGCACTTGATTTTTAAAGATGCCTCTCGGACAGAGTTGATTCACCTGTCCGAGGTGGACATCCTACTTTTGGAGACGACAGATATTGTTCTCTCTACCATGTTGATTAAACGCTTGGTAGATGAAAATATTCTAGTCATCTTTTGTGATGATAAACGCTTGCCAACGGCATACTTAATGCCCTATTATGGTCGACACGATTCCAGTTTACAACTCTCTCGTCAAATTGCTTGGAATGAAGATGTAAAGGCGGAAATCTGGACAACCATCATTGCACAAAAGATTCTCAATCAGGCTTTTTATCTGGGGAGTTGTGGTTTTCTGGAAAAGAGCCAGTCCGTCATCGATCTCTATCATGGGTTGGATTTCTTTGATCCTAGTAACCGTGAGGGACACGCAGCTCGTATTTATTTCAACACCTTGTTTGGAAATGATTTTAGTCGTGAGCAAGATAGTGATGTCAATGCTGCCTTGGACTATGGCTACACCTTAATTTTGAGTATGTTTGCGCGTGAGATTGTTTTGTCTGGTTGCATGACTCAGTTTGGCTTGAAACATACCAATCAGTTTAATCAATTCAACCTAGCTAGTGATATTATGGAGCCTTTCCGTCCGATTATTGACAGAATTGTCTATGAAAATCGAAACAGTTCTTTTGTCAAAATCAAACGAGAACTTTTTACTATTTTCTCAAATACCTTTCACTACAATGGTAAAGATATGTACCTGTCCAATATCATCAGTGACTATACTAAGAAAGTCATCCAAGCTCTCAATCAACCTGAGAAAGGAGTTCCTGAGTTTAGGATATGAGTTATCGATATATGCGTATGATTTTAATGTTTGATATGCCAGTTGATACCGTAGAGGAACGCAAGGCCTATCGGAGATTTCGGAAGTTCCTCATAGATGAGGGATTTATCATGCACCAATTCTCCATCTATAGCAAGCTCTTGCTCAATAACTCTGCTAATAACGCCATGATTGAGCGACTCAAGACTCATAACCCTAAAAAAGGGAATATTACTCTCTTAACCGTTACAGAAAAGCAGTTTTCTCGCATGATTTACTTAAATGGCGAGCGAAATACCAGCGTAGCAAACTCCGACGCACGCTTGGTCTTTCTGGGAGAGGAGCCTAGAGATGAAGATTAATTTCCCACTATTGGATGAACCATTAACTATTGAAAATGCAACTTTTTTAGTGTTGGAAGACCAGTTTACCTTTTCAACTATAGTCAAGCAATTCTACCAGTACACTGATGATGGAGAGGTGAAGTTGTTTGATAGAAATCTAAAAGCTCTGAAAGAATCCGAGTTACTAGTGATAACGGATGTCTTAGGATACAATCTCAACTCACCTGCCATGCTCAAGCTGATACATGCTGATTTAGAAAATCAACTCAATGACAAGCCCGAAGTCAAGTCCATGATTGAAAAGTTGGTTGCTACGATTACAGAATTGCTGGCATTTGAGTGTTTGGAAAACGAGTTAGACCTAGAGTATGATGAAATTACCATTCTAGAGTTAATAGATGCACTTGGTGTCAAAGTCGAAACCCTTAGTGATACACCTTTTGAAAAGATGCTAGAAATTGTCCAGATTTTTAAATATCTTTCTAAAAAGAAACTCCTTGTTTTCATCAATGCATCCGCCTATCTATCAAAGGATGAGTTAGTAAATTTGATAGAGTATCTCCAACTCAATCAACTGTCCGTCTTGTTTGTTGAGCCTCGGAAAATCTATGATTTTCCGCAGTATGTATTGGATCAAGACTATTTCTTGAACCCCGAAAATATGGTATAATAAAAGTAACAATTGGGATCTAGCGAACTGAAGTCTAGCTGGGACGAATGGCGCGATTACGAAATTTCGTGAGTAAAATTTTTCTACGAGGTTTTAGAGCTGTGTTGTTTCGAATGGTTCCAAAACTGTACAACAATTTTGAAGCATTGCAGATTAGTTTTAGAGCTGTGTTGTTTCGAATGGTTCCAAAACAGCATATGAAAGATCATCAGTGGGCTTTCTGTTTTAGAGCTGTGTTGTTTCGAATGGTTCCAAAACTTGTCAATATGTACTTAAGCCGTGATATTGGTTTTAGAGCTGTGTTGTTTCGAATGGTTCCAAAACTTGACTTTCCATGTATCTACGAATAAGCAAGTTTTAGAGCTGTGT
>CABTAV010000196.1:0-2849 GCA_902482895.1 uncultured Streptococcus sp.
ATGCCGAAACCTTCTCCGGGAGCCACTGTATCGTCATTCAATACGCGCAAAGCACCGAAGTGTATACGTCTGGGATTATAATAATCTGCGAAGCTGAATGTGTGGTAAGTTTTTAGCCATCCATGATTAAAATAACCTCTCGTGTTGGCTTTGTCAATAATCGTCTTCATAACTTAATGTCTTTTCTATTGGAATGTTGTTATTGATATAACAAATTAGAAGTTGAAAAGTTTGGAACATTGTTGAGTAATGAAAAAAACGGGGCGGTGTAAAATAAAAGAAGAGATGATCAAATCATCTCTTCTATAGAGCGGAAGACGGGGCTCAAACCCGCGACCCTCAGCTTGGAAGGCTAATGCTCTATCAACTGAGCTACTTCCGCAAAAAACCAAAGACCTTTCAAGTCTTAAGAATGTGGGCAAAGATGGATTCGAACCACCGAAGTCGAAAGACAGCAGATTTACAGTCTGCCCCATTTGGCCACTCTGGTATTTGCCCAACTTACTTTCAAAGAACAACAGCTTCTCAGCATCTTTTCTTGAGCCTCTTGTCGGATTCGAACCAACGACCCCGAGATTACAAATCACGTGCTCTGGCCAACTGAGCTAAAGAGGCTTGTCATATCTAACTTCGCAACCATTCCGCCTTGAATGGTTAAGCGGCTGCAAAGTTAGATATTTATTTTAAATCTCAAAAACTTTCGGTGTTTTTTTTTATTTACCGCGTAGTTTTTCTTTATATTTTGTCAATTGCTTAGAAAGCGCATCTACGCATACATCAACCGACTCTTCAAATGTATCACTCACCTTTTCTGCAAAAAATTCACCATTAGGCACCAGCACTTTTATACTAACCTCCTTATTCATCGCAGTTTCAGGCTTTACAACTTTTAATGACACCTCCACTTTATTTATATCGTCACAATACTTTTCTAACTTAGCAGTTTTCTTCTGAATAAAATCCTGAAGTTTTTCTGTTGCATCGAAATGAATGGCTTGAATTCTAACTTCCATAAATACCTCCTTTTTTACGCTCTTGGATGAGCTTGTTCATAAACTTTTTTAAGTTCCTCAAAAGTCGTATGCGTATAAATTTCCGTTGTAGTCAGACTACTATGGCCCAGTAATTCCTTCACTGCGCCCAACTCTGCCTCATTATTCAACATAGCAGTTGCAAAAGTATGTCTCAACACATGCGGACTTCTTTTTTTTAACGACACCACTTTTGACAGGTTCCGTTTCACTAAAAGATACACCTTTCCAGGATACATCCGTTTTCCGTTTTTTAGGACGAAAAACGCCTCTGCCTTTCCAGGCAACACTTCATTTCTTATTTTCAGATAAACAGACATCGCCCTTCGCAATTCTTCTCCAAAAGGAATTAAACGCTGTTTATTTCTCTTTCCCGTTACTTTTATCAGAAACGCAGAAAAATCGACATCCACATCATTCAGCCCTATCAACTCGGAAAGCCGCATGCCTGTAGCATAAAACATTTCCAACACCATTCTATCCCGACAACCTGTAAAATCCTCCTTAAAAGGAACATCATCCAAGAGTCGGTCCATTTCACGTTCTTTCAGAAATACAGGAAGAGGTTTCTTATTTTTCGGTCCAATGATTTTCAACATCGGATCCTCCTCTATCACACCTTTCTTTAGAAGGAAACGATAAAACGACCGGAGTGAACTCAGTTTTCGGTTTACAGAAGCAGATGTATATCCATTCTCCATCAGGTTCATCACCCAACCACGAACCAAATCAGCATCTACCGTTGTAAAATCGACTTTCTCGTCTTTCCCCTTGAAGTATTCTTCGAACTTGGTCAAATCTATTCCATAACTAACTATTGTTTTTTCAGAATAGTTTTTTTCAAATCGAAGATAATCCAAAAAAGAGTCTGTCATCATAAGAAACGTCGCTTATCAATTCAGCAACGAATATATGAAAAAGAATTCAATTATTCAAAGAATGTGCGAGTTTTTAATTATTCTTCTACTTGCTGAAGTTTCTGAACATAGATAGCACGTTCTCTTTTCAGCCTGTTCAATACAGACGGCTTGTCGAACTGCTGTCTAGCTCTTAGTTCTTTTACAACACCTGTTTTCTCAAATTTTCTTTTGAACTTCTTCAGCGCTTTTTCAATGTTTTCGCCTTCTTTTACTGGTACTACAATCATTGTTTTTAATTATTAAATATGTTGTTATTAATATTTTCCGATAGTCAAATTGCGGCGCAAAATTACACATACTTTCTTTATTTACAAAACTTTCCGCAATTATTTATTTAAAATAATCTAGAAATCGTATCTTTGCTTTCTAGTACAAACCATTATAAACCTATTAAAATGAAATCGGAAATTATAAATAGAATAGCTAGTCTGCGCAATTTCATGCGTAAACACAAGCTTTCAGCCTTTATTATTCCCAGTACGGATCCCCATTCGGGAGAGTATATCCCCAAACATTGGGAAGCACGTAAATGGATATCAGGTTTCACAGGTTCGGCAGGTACGGTTGTCGTAACACTGGATAAAGCCGGACTTTGGACAGATTCACGCTATTTTCTTCAAGCGGCCGAACAATTGGAAAACACAGGTATTACTTTATTCAAGGAACGATTACCGGAAACTCCTTCCATTGTAGAGTGGTTGGGCTGTGTATTGAATGCAGAAGACAATGTGGGTATAGACGGCTGGGTGAACAGCTATCAAGAAACAAGCAACTTACAGAAAGAATTAGAAAAAAAACAGATACACTTAACCCTTGCTCCCGATCCATTCAATGAATTATGGACAGATCGGCCTGCATTGCCCGATAACAAAGTGTTTATACATGAATTGAAATATGC
>CABTAV010000197.1:0-2805 GCA_902482895.1 uncultured Streptococcus sp.
AAAATCCTACCTAGAGCAGTACGGTATCACTGCCAAGGATTTGGATTCTTACTACGACGAAATCGTCAACCAGAAAGTCTTGAAAGATTGGTGTTCTATTTATGATAGTAAGTACTCGCCAACCAATTATGGCGATGTCAAGGTTGAAACTCAGTGGGAGAATTGGTAACAGGTCACGCAGACTTCACCCACCAGTCCATTACTATGGCCACTCATCTTAATCCCAATCAAGTTCAGTTAGCCGATATCTATGGCGGTAGAGAGCGTGTCAAGGACCTTTCAGGTTGGGAAGGAGACACGACTAAAAATGCTATTGATATGAAACCAATCATCGGCGAAGATGACTACAAGGCTGATTTGGACTCGGTCAACCTTATCGGCCGTATGCAAGAGGGGCAATCCTATGACCAAGCTATCTCTTCCTACTATGCTGACCTACAAAAAGACTCCTCTCAGAGAGAAAGAGAGTTCCTAAAAAATAAGGATTGGAATACAGTCAGGGATACTATTTATGATAGTTTGCGACCAACGGATATTAAGCTAGATGGGGAGGGTGCTCTTAAAGCATATATTGAAAGAAAATATCCAGGAGTGTTCAAGTTTTTAAATCGTTTAGAAACTGTGGCAGATTAGGAGAATGATGATGAAAAAAATATTAGGTTTAGTATCCTTATTCGTGATAATTGTATTATCCTGTTTCTACTTTTTTATCCATCAACCTAAAAACATTTTTGATGAAATTTATCAGGAGACAGAGAAGACTTATCTTGGAAACAATGTTTTTAACCAGTTGAAAGATGTTGAAGTACATAAGTATGAAATATATGATAAAGATATGCAGGGGACAGGAAAGTATACTCCCAAGGTAATTTACATTGATAATTATCTTCCTGCAAATTATTCCGAGACTGAAATAGAGTTTAATTTCGATAGTATAAACAAAGGAATGTTTATTTGGTTTGAATGGAAAGTAAATTCAAAGTTTTCTTTGTGGTATTTAAGTTATTACAATATTAAGAGTAAGACTATAGAAAAAGAACTTGCAATTTTAGAGGAGCCAAGAAAGGCTGGAGAGTACCTCAAAGATGAAAAAAAAATAAGAGACTATTTAAAAAAATACAACATAACCAAAGAAGATTTAGACAAACATTACGACGAAATAGTCAATCAGAAAGTCTTGAAAGATTGGTGTTCGATTTATGACAGCAAGTACTCACCAAGTAATTATGGCGATGTCAAGATTGAAACCCAGTGGGAGAATTGGTGATAACATGAAGAAAGTGATATAACTCTTCTCACTATCCATGTTTTGCCTACACTTATCAATTGTTCTAGAATTGCAGCCTCAATAGAAATGAACCTTGGTCAAACGGCCAAGGTTCATTTCTTCTATGCAAGTTTTTCTCTCTTCTTATCTGGATTCCAGATGAAGCTTGCGATAAAGCTAAAGATGATGGTTAAGATAGCAAGGATAATGGCAAGGATGAGGGCAGGGATGCGGATAAACCACCAGAGTGGGTTCGGTTTTTTATTATTGTGCCATTGTTTGGTTTCTTCGTCCAAACGTTGGAATTCTGCTTGGATACGATTGGCGACTGTTTCAATGCCTTCATCATTCATTTTCTTGATGTCTGAGATATCGATTGGATTTCCAAAGTTCATATCGACACGTTCACGACTGACTAATCCTTTCAAAGTCATGGGGCCTGTGTAGGTAACCGGCATGATACGGACCTTGGCCATTTTGGCAATCAGGGCAACTCCACCTTTGACATCATTTGAGTGACGGCTTCCACTTGGAAACATGATGAGAGAGCGGTCACTTTTTTTGAGAACATTGATAGGGTATTTGATGGCTGAGGCGCTAGGATTTTCACGGTCAATAGGAAAGGCACCACACATACGAATCCACCAGCCAAAGATACGGTTGGTAAAGAGTTCTTTTTTGGCCATAAAGATAAATTGTTTTGGCTTGGTAGCAAAGGCCATATAAACAGGATCCCACCAGGTGCGATGAGGTGCAACCAGAATATAATTTTCATCTTGATTAGGAATTTTATCAGTATTATGATAGTGGGCATTGCCATTGATAGACCATAGGAGCAATACAACCAATCCACGTAAATAAGTATAAAACATGCGATCTCCTTCGATTATTTTCTTGTTATTATTATACCTTATCAAAGGAGGGCTGGCAAACTTTTCCTTTGACTAGGTACATATTTGGGATGAGATTAGAATTCTTTTAGAAAAAATGATATGATAGAATCTATGGATAAAAATAAGATTATGGGATTAACCCAAATAGAAGCCAAGGAAAGACAGGCTAAGGGCTTGGTCAATGATTTTACCGCATCGGCCAGTACCAGCACTTGGCAAATCGTTAAACGAAATGTCTTTACCCTTTTTAACGCTTTGAACTTTGCCATTGCTTTGGCACTAGCCTTTGTGCAGGCTTGGAGCAATCTGGTCTTCTTTGCTGTTATCTGCTTTAACGCTTTTTCTGGGATTGTGACCGAGTTGCGAGCCAAACACATGGTGGACAAGCTCAATCTTATGACCAAGGAAAAGGTCAAAACCATTCGTGATGGCCAAGAAGTGTCCCTCAATCCTGAAGAATTGGTGCTAGGAGACGTCATTCGTTTGTCTGCTGGGGAGCAGATTCCCAGTGATGCCCTTGTTTTAGAAGGATTTGCGGAAGTCAATGAAGCCATGTTGACGGGTGAGAGTGATTTGGTGCAAAAGGAAGTTGATGACTTGCTTTTGTCTGGAAGTTTCTTAGCTAGTGGGTCAATTTTGGCTCAA
>CABTAV010000198.1:0-2751 GCA_902482895.1 uncultured Streptococcus sp.
TACTCCTTTTTTCTGATAATTATCAGTTAATATATTCAAGAAGGCTAAATAAAAAGCCCCCCCTAAAATATATGGGCATATTTTAAAGGGCTACAACTTATTATACTCTTTTTATGTCTATAAATCAAACATTTTGAGGTATACTCACCAAAGTAATTTCACAAACTCCTATTTATGGTAAGCCCTTACAAAAATAAAATTTATATTACTTTAGAGATTTTCTATATTATTCGACTGTTCATATAATTTGATTATAAAAAGGAATTTTCTGATATTTTTTATTACGTCTTCATTGAGTTTTAGCTATAGATAAGGGATTACAGAATTACGCTAGATGCACAAGATCTGCCCAAAATAGCTAAAAAATTTAGAAGTTGCTCCTACTTTATAAAATAAGGTCTATAAAAAAACAAAGCCCAGTTTTAAAGACAAAACTAGGCTTCCTATCTATTTTATTTTCCTTCTTTCACTTCTTTTGTTGCTACATCTTCTCCAAACCATTTTTGGCTGATTTCCTGGAACTTCCCTTCTTGATGTAGTTCAACAAAGGCTTGATTTAAAGCTTGCAGTAATCTTTTGTCAGCAGGTCTGACTCCGACAGCAAAAGATTCACTTTCAAATCCAGCTGAAAAGACATTGTAGTCATTTAATATTCCTTCAGACTGGAGATAGTAATTAGCATACACTCGGTCAATCAACAAGGCATCAATACGGTCATTTTTCAAGTCAATCAAGGCCTCATTAAAACTCTGGTACTGATTAGCCTTCTGATCTTTGACACGATTTTTCAATAAATCCGGCTGGGCTTCAAAGTCTAAATAACCAGAGGAACCGGCTTGGGCTCCCAAGGTTTTATCCTTCATATCCTCTACTGAACGAATCTGCTGGCTTTTCTTCGCAACCAGAACTTGCTGATTTTCCATATAAGGAATGCTAAAGGCAACCTTCTCTCGGCGTTCATCAGTGGCAGAATAGCCATTCCAGATGGCGTCTATAGTTCCATTTTGCAGTTCCGTCTCCTTCATATCCCAGTCGATTGGCTGAAATTGAACCTTGAAACCTAATTTTTCAGAAACTACTTGTGCCAAGTCAATATCAAATCCTGTATATTGGCCATTCTTTTCTTCAAACCCCATGGGTACAAAGGTATTGTCAAAACCAATAGTAATGGTTCCCTGCTCTTGGTACTTATCCCAGTTATCCTGCTTTGGATCACTAGCCTTCTGAGTACAAGCCGTTAAAAAGAGGGTTAGGAGCGAAACCAATACTAAAGTAATTTTCTTATTAGTCATTGGCACCTCCTACTTAGGCTCAACCCTGAGAATCTGATCTGCGATATTTTCCGCAAACTGCAAATCATGGGTAACCACAATCTGCGTCATGCCAAGTTCCCTATTTTGCAAGATTAGTTTTTCCACTTCCAAGCGTAATTCTGGATCTAGGGCAGAAGTTGGTTCATCGTAGCCAATGATTTCTGGGTCAATCATCATAGCACGCGCCAAGGCCACCCGCTGCTTTTGTCCACCTGATAGTGAGAAGGGATAAGCATCTGCGTGCCCTTCCAGTCCTAACTGTTCCAGGAGTCCACGCGCCTTCTTCTCAGCTTCTTCCTGCTTCATTCCCATTGTTTTTACGGGCGATAAGGTCAAATTGTCTAGAACTGATAAATGAGGAAAAAGTTGAAAATCTTGGAATACAAATCCCAGTAAATTCTGCTTCTCCAATTCATCCAGTTCTAAAGGTTCTCCATTATAAAAGATTTGCCCTGAATCAATAGTTTCCAGACCTGCAAGCATGCGCAAGAGGGTTGTCTTACCTCCACCAGAAGGTCCTACGATAGCCAGGATTTGCTTTTCAGGAATGTTTAGACTGAAATTAGATAAAATTTGCTTTTCACCAAAGCCTTTATTGATATTTCGTAATTCTAACATGGCAGCCTCCTATCTATAGTAACTGTACTTCTTCTCAACTTTTTTGGCAAGAATGGTCACAATACCAATCAAAATCAAGTAAATGGCTCCTGCCAAAAACATTGGAACCAGACTAGCATCACGGTTTGCAGCTGTACGACTAGCCAAGATAAGGTCAGAAATACCCAGAGCATAGACCAGAGAGGTATCCTTGACCAAACTCATGACTTCATTAAAGACACTCGGAAGAACAATCTTGGTCACTTGGGGCAAGATAATATAGCGTACTGTGGCAAAAGGACTGAACTTCAAGACCTTAGCAGCCTCATATTGACCTTTAGGAATGGTATCAATTCCCCCACGAAAGATTTCAGCAAAGTAAGCCGCATAATTCAACACAAAGGCAATGATAGCCGCAGGAAGACGGTCCAAACGAATCCCAATACTTGGCAGCACATAATAGATAAAGATTAATTGCAAGAGCAAGGGTGTTCCCCGCATAATCCAAATATAAATATTAATCAGATGATGGAGGAGATTCCAATGGACTTGCAAGGCAAAGGCAATCAAAACGCCCAAGGGAATAGAAAAAATCAAGACCAGTGCAAAAACCTGCAAAGTCATGCTTGCACCGCTCAATAAACTTGGTAATATCTCAAACAAATAAGACATACTGCACCTCCTAAAAATAATTGTTCCTATTATAGCATAAATAAACAAAATAACCAAGAATTTTTGTAAAAAAATTCTCTTTAAAAATGAAAGGTAACTTCTCAAAGTAACTTCCACTTGCCCAACCAAAGTGGAAATTAGTCTAAAACGGATTTTTATGGTGGAATTA
>CABTAV010000199.1:0-2736 GCA_902482895.1 uncultured Streptococcus sp.
TTGAAGACTATCAGGAGATTATTGCGCCGAGTGAACTGACTGTTTTAAATGCAGCTAAGTCGGTTGGTGGGGTAAATATCCTTCATATCTGTGGCTATGAAGGAGCCCGAAACGATATTCATATCTTTGCCGACTATCCAGCTCATGTTTTTAATTGGGCAGTTGGACCAGAAGGTATCAGCCTAAAAGAAGGTCGTGAGATTTTCAAGGGTCGTACTGTTTTGGGAGGATTTGAAAATGGAAAAGAGGGACTTCTCTATCGAGGCAGTAAGGAAGAAATTCAGGCTGAAACCAAACGCTTGATAGAAGAAACAGGTAAAGATAGCCTCATACTTGGAGCAGATTGTACCATTCCGAGCGACATTGCAGTTGAGCGTATCCAGTGGGTGAGAGAAGCATTAGCTAAATAAAGGAGAAGAATATGAGTAAGAAAACATGGATTATTGGTGGAGTTGCGGTTGTGGCAGTGCTTGGAGCAACGATTGTTGGTAGAACTTTGGCAGGAGCATCCGCTAAAGGTGCAGATGCAGCTTCATCTGGACAAGTAACAACTTTAAAGGTTGCCCATACCCAAAACTATGTCCCTTATGATTTTATTGACGAAAAAGGGGAATCAGATGGTTATGAAGTCGCTGTTTTAAAGGCGGTTGATGAGAAATTAGCAGATTATAAATTTGAGTATACAGGAACTAGTGATGACGATCTCTTGATTGGGCTTGAGTCTGGCAAGTACGATATTGGGACAAAAGGTGCTTGGTATACAGATGAAAGGGCTAAGAAATTCATTATTCCATCTGAGCCAGTAGGAGCCAGCATTATTGGTTTTACTGTTAGAAAAGAAGATGAAGCCAAATATAAGAATATTGATGATTTCGCCAAAAACAAAGGAAAATTAGTACCCATCTCTCCTCAAAATGCCCAGTGGAATGTTATCAATAGCTATAATGACAAGCATAAGGATACACCAATTGAGTTGACAGCAGCTGAATCCTTCAAAGTGGCAGATGCTTATGCTTGGGTTTTAGAAGGACGTTATGATGCTTTCTTTGACATCAAGTTGTCTTTTGAAAAAGCAGTGACAGCAGAGGATGGTTCTTACCACCAATATGCGGACAAACTTAGCTGGTTCCCTTATAAAGGAATCCCAACCTATCCCTTGATTCACCGTGATGAAAAGGGTGAGAAGTTTGCTAAAGAATATGAAAAAGCTATTAAAGAATTAAAAGAAGATGGTACTCTAGCTAAGCTTTCTCAAAAATACTTTAAAGAAGATGTCTTTAGTTATGTTGATAAAGATTAGATGAGCAATCAGGCATGTTAGAAAGAGGTTTACATGGTTTCATATGATTTTTCAAGAGTGTTCCAATTTTTACCCACCTTATGGCAGGCTCTTCCTATGACCTTGTCCATTCTCTTTTTTACTACAATCCTTGGTTCCCTTTTCGGTGGCTTACTGGCTTGGGTACAAGTGGGAGAAGACAAGACTTTTGCAGGTCTTTCCAAGGGATATATTTTCACTCTTCGCTGTACTCCCCCAATTGTTTTACTATTCCTTGTCTTTTATGGTTTACCTGAATTTTTAAAATGGTGGTTGAATTTAGATATTAACAACTGGTCTAAAACGGTCTTCGTATTATTTACCATGGTCTTGCTGTTTGCGGCTATCATTGCAGAAGTGTTTAAGGCGTCCTATCAGGCAATTCCAAAAGGTCAGATGGAGGCTGGAGTCAGTATTGGTCTGACACCTAGTCAGACATTTTGGAGAATCATTTTTCCTCAGGCTTTTCAAGTGGCTCTTCCAAATATGACGACCGCTATTCTAAATTTGATGCGGGACGCTGCCTTAGCCTATACGATTGGTTTTGTAGATGTTATGGGGGCTGGGAATCTCTTAATCAGTCGCAATTTGGGGAATTATTCTCTTGAAACCTATACAGCGGTTGCCATTCTTTATTGGGGTGTGGCCTTGGCTGTTTCCTTCTTGAGTCGCTTGTTAGAAAAATCTTTGGAAACGAAAGGGAGATAGGATATGGATTTAGACTATATTGCAAAAACCTTTTTAGAGACCTTAAAAGGGGTACCGACCACCTTGGTCATCATGATTGTAGCCATGGTCTTAAGTTTTCTACCAGCTTTGTTTTTAGCTCTGGGGCAAATATATAAAGTCAAAGGTGTTCGAACCTTCTCCCTCGTGTACCTAGCTTTTATAAGAGCGACACCTCCGATTTTGCTGATTCTTTTCTTTTATAGTTTGTTTCCGAGTTTGCTCAATCAATTTCTCAAAAGCATAGGAAGTGATGTTGACATCTTTAAACTCAATCCTATCTATTATGCTTTTATCATCTATAGCCTGATGACGACAGGTAGTTTATCAGAAATCTTACGTTCGGCTATTTTGACTGTGGATAAGGGACAATTAGAAGCTGCACAAGCGATTGGTTTAACCACTAGCCAGGCTTATGTGAGGATTGTTTTTCCACAGGCCTTGCGGTCAGCCCTACCCAATCTGGCTAATCTAGTCATCAATATTGTAAAAGGAACCTCTTTGGTCTTTGTGATGACCATTAAGGATATTACAGCCATTGCCCGTGTTGAAGCCTCTTATGGTTATCAGTATTTTGAATCCTATTTTGTGATCTTTTTACAGTATATTCTTATTTGTGGATTGATTCAATGGGGCTTTTCAATCTTAGAGAAACGCTATATTCAAAGAGAAGAGGGACAAGTAGCGCCCCG
>CABTAV010000200.1:0-2722 GCA_902482895.1 uncultured Streptococcus sp.
AAGAACACTACCGCTTCTTCAGTTTTGGCGATGCCATGTTTATCTATTAATTTATATAATCAAAAAACGCATATTATCAAGGTTTTATAAAGCCTGATAGTATGCGTTTTGTAATGGATAAAAAATGAGTTAATTTATTCTAAAGCTCGTATCTTTCAAGTTCTGGACACTGGCATTGATCACCGCGCCGATAATCAAAATCTTAGCGATGAGAATAAACCAGAACATCATGACCACCACGACGACGGAACTGAAAAAACGCACGTCCACTAGGTGATTGACATAATTGTTAACATAGACTGAAAAGATATTGAGTAGTAAGACCAGGGTCAACAAGACAAAGGCACTACCTGGCAATACAGAGCGAATCCTTCGCACCTTAACATTGGGTAGAAAATAGTAGAGCATGACCAGGATGGCAAAAATCAAGGCATAGACCAAAGGGCCTGTTAGGTCTTGCAGATAATCAAAAAGAGGACTATCCGATTTCCAATAGCTTTTGACAAGGTTGAGGAGCATACGGCCAAAGACACTCAAAAACAGAGCTAAAGCAAAGAGAATCTGCAAGCCAAAACTGACAAACAAACTCATGAGTTGATGGGAAATCATTCCACGATTTTTTGATACTCCGTAAGCTTTATTAAAGGCTTTCTGCAGGAAATTCATAGATTTTGAAAAGGTCCAGAGGGCTGACAAAACCGCAAAACTCAATAAACCCGTTGACGGTTGGGTCAGCACTTCTGTAATGATCTTTGCGACCACATCATACATGGTATCCGGCAAGAATTCATTGACAACCTTTAAAAAATTAGAAACTGGAATCTGAAAATATGGGAGGATATTAACTACCACCAAAAGCAGGGGAAAAATCGAAATCAACCAATAGTAGGCTACTGCGACACTGGTTAACTCACTATCTGATGCTTGATAATAATGCAAAAAAGCTTTTAATAAGGGCTTATCTATCAGCTCTTTCCACCACTTCTTCATATCATACTCCTTCACTTATAATCTTGATTAATTTCTTCTTACCAATTCCATCATATCATAAGGCAGGGTATTGGCAGCTTCCTTCAAGGAATAGTTCTCTAGGTTATTTACATTTTGTCGTAACTTCTTGGCATACTTGGTCGTAATCAATCGTTTTTCTTCGTATTCGAAAATCAACTTGCGCTCCAGATAATAGCCTCTCAGCATTTCATCGATATTGTTGGGTTTGACACGATTGATAACCCGTTCGACAAAGGCACCACTGGTGATAATAGCTGTTTCTCTGAGACGAGAATCCTGCATGAAGCTAATCAAAGAACTCTTATAAACCCCTTTTAGGTTCTCCAAACTTTCGATAATCATCTCTGTATTTTCTAGATAGAGCTCTGCAATTTGGTCATAGTCAAGGGCTCGGAGTTTCTGTGATTCTTCATTTTTCCAACTGCGGAAGGTCTTGCCAAAGGTAAAGACTTCGTGAAGGAGAAAACGTAAAATCCGCAAGGAAACAAGGAAATAATAGGTCAATCGTGAAGCAAACTTGCGATTGATGCTTTGTTCCATGTTTTTCAAATAACGCTGGTAGACTCGATAGGCACGCTCACTCATCTTGTCCTCTTCATAAGCCTGTTCTAAACCATCACTTTCAATACTGAGGATGAGAAGTTTCAAGGCCTCCCAGTCTTCTTGAGCTCCCTTATTTTCTTGACTCAGGATGAGATTTTCAATACGTCCATGATAATTGTCAATGGCTGCATAGAGAGGGAGCTTATTTCTGGTATCTTCCAACTCTTTTTCCAACTCTAGCGTTACTTCATTCAAAATAGCGATATGCATGAGATGGTCCTTACTTTCTTCCTGTTCATCAGAAAGATGAGGCAAGACCAAGAGACCTGTTAAAAAGCTTACCAGCGTCACACCTGCGACAAGGAAAAGTAAGATTGGATATTCCTGCTCTAGATTACTTGGTATCAGAAGAATCGTAGCAATGGATACCGTTCCCTTGACACCTGAGAAGGTCAAAAGAAGCATGTCCTTCATATACTTATTTAGCTTTTTCTTGAGACGTCTAGTCCTATAGGCGTAATAGCCATAAATCATGACAAAACGAATGGCAAAGAGGACAAAGGTAAGGGCAACAAGAGATACCAGTAAGAGTAAGGGATTATAGATTGGATTGGTCAAGATAGGTTCTGCTATCATTTCCAACTCCATTCCCAAAATCACAAAGACAGAACCGTTGAGCATAAAGGTCACTGTATGCCAGACTGTCTCTGTCACCGTATCCACTTGGGCTTCGAGAAGCGTGATTTTCTTAAAGCGACTTGCCTTCAAAATCCCCGCAACCACAACGGCAATAATCCCAGAAACGTGTACCTCTTCTGCTAGGAAGAAGGTCACCAGAGGTAAACTCAATTCTAATAAAAGTTCGCTGGCAATATCCGTTGCG
The DNA here is from genome assembly GCA_902482895.1 of uncultured Streptococcus sp. Taxonomy (GTDB): domain Bacteria; phylum Bacillota; class Bacilli; order Lactobacillales; family Streptococcaceae; genus Streptococcus. Next base: position 2,438 of record CABTAV010000200.1, read on the forward strand.
CGCACACTTAACAAAAAAGTATGGAGGAAACGATTGGTCATGGCCGTTAAAAAGCCAATCAAAAAACCGCCTAGGATTGAAAAGATGAGCGAACTACCAGCTTGTCCAAGGGAAAATGCTCCTGTTGTCCAAGCTGCCAAGGCAACCTGAAATGCTACCAAGCCAGAGGCATCGTTCAAGAGTCCTTCACCTTTTAGGATATTGGACACACGCTTAGGAAAGCTAAAGCGCTCCGAAAGAGAGGCAAAGGCCACCAAGTCCGTAGGCCCAAGGGCCGCCCCAACA
>CABTAV010000201.1:0-2705 GCA_902482895.1 uncultured Streptococcus sp.
CGGTTAACACTATTACCATTCTGCCGACAAGCTACCTCTTCTCACCATTTGTACCAAACGGAAACATCTACTCAGTTATCATTGCCATTGTCCCACGTATTTTGATTGGTTTGACTCCTTACTTAGTCTATAAGCTGATGAAAAATAAAACTGGTCTGATTTTAGCTGGTGCACTTGGTTCACTTACCAACACAGTCTTTGTACTTGGTGGAATTTTCTACCTTTTTGGAAATGTCTTTGATGGTAATATCCAAAAACTCCTAGCAACTGTTATCTCAACAAATTCGATTGCTGAATTAGTCATTTCCGCAGTTCTAACCCTAGCCATTGTTCCAAGACTACAGACTTTGAAAAAATAAAAACAATCTCCGCTTTCATGCTTGAAGGTGGAGATTTTGCTCTATACAGTTTCTTTTTAGTGAAATCTTTACTAACTTTTAACTAAAAAACGACCTATAAACTTAAGTAAATTCTTGCTTTATTGTCTTGTTTATTGTACTATACTAGTGTATATACAGATAAAAAGGAGATTCTTATGAATACACGGAAAAAGACACAATTTATGACAATGACTGCTCTTTTAACGGCTATTGCGATTTTGATTCCAATTGTTATGCCTTTTAAGATTGTCATTCCACCTGCTTCTTACACTTTGGGAAGCCACATCGCTATTTTTATCGCTATGTTCTTGTCGCCCTTGATGGCTGTTTTTGTCATCCTAGCCTCTAGTTTTGGATTTTTGATGGCTGGCTATCCCATGGTTATCGTTTTTCGAGCTTTTTCCCATATCTTTTTTGGGACTTTGGGGGCTCTTTACCTACAAAAATTCCCCGATACACTAGATAAACCAAAATCTTCCTGGATTTTTAACTTTGTTTTAGCACTTATCCATGCCCTTGCTGAAGTATTAGCTTGTGTCGTTTTTTATGCAACTTCCGGTACCAATGTAGAAAATATGTTTTATGTTCTATTTGTGCTAGTTGGATTTGGTACAATTATCCATAGTATGGTAGACTATACATTAGCACTAGCTGTCTATAAAGTGCTTCGAAAACGCCGCTAAAAGGAAGAACTATGACAAAAGATCGCAAACAAGCCCTGCTCCAACTCTTGAAAGAAGCTCCTAAAGCCCTCAATGGCCAAAGTTTAGCTGAACATTTCCATGTTACACGCCAGGTCATTGTACAGGACATTGCAATTTTGAGAGCCGATGGCGCTCCTATCCTATCCACTAATCGTGGCTACGTCTATAAGCAAGTTGATGTCAATCCATACGTCCACAAACTTTTCAAAGTGAAACATGAAGTTGAAGAAATCGGTCAAGAACTCCTTGCTATCGTAGATAATGGTGGACGTGTTCAAAATACCTTGATTGACCATCCCGTTTATGGAGAAATTGAAACCTTGCTTAAACTGTCTTGTCGCCGAGACGTTCAACATTTTCTAGAACAAGTTGAGCGTTCAGACTTTAGACCTCTATCTGAATTGACAGATGGCATCCATTACCACCTAGTCGAAGCCGAAACACAACAAGACCTCCACTATATCGAGGAGGCCTTGGATCAGCTCGGTTATTTGGTAAAGGATTAGAAAATTTTCTTTTCCCAATAGCCTTCTGTACAGCGAGGGGAGAAAAATTCAGACTTGTCCGGAGCTTCCATCATTTCCATCAAAGGTAACATATCATAGAAGATTGGGAAAGTATTTAAAATTAAATTGACTTTCTTAACAGATTTGTTCACATCTTATTTCAATATACTATAAAAACAAAATCTCCACTTTCAAACCTGAAGGTGGAGATTTTTTTAAGATAATTATTCGATTATAACAAATCTGATAGCTGTTTCAATTATCAAGTAAATATACCGCTTAGCCCTCTTCATCCTCTTTACGACGACCTGCAAGAGTAAGACCAAGTACTGCACTTGCTGCAGCTGCAACCATAGCTACTGTAGAGTCTGCTGTACCAGTATTTGGAAGTTGTCGATCTTTATTTATTGTAGTTTCAGATACTGGAATTCCATCTGACATTTCATTAGCACTGCCGTCCTTATGTGGCTGAGCTGGCATTTCTTCTGAAATACCATTCACACTACCTGTATAGGCTGGGACTTCTGCTGTTGATGGCGTAACTACGTTGCCGTCACCAGCTGTACTGCTTGTGCCTACTGGTTCTGTATAGCCTGGGACTTCTACAGTTGGTGGAATAATAACATTGCCTTCACCATCTGTACTACTTGTACCTACTGGTTCTGTATAAGCTGGGACTTCTACAATTGGTGGAATAATAACATTGCCTTCACCATCTGTACTACTTGTGCCTACTGGTTCTGTATAAGCTGGGACTTCTACAGTTGGTGGTGTAATACCGTTGCCTGCGCTATTCGGACTGCTTGTACCTACTGGATTTACTGCTTCAATTGCTTTAACTCCTGTAGTTTGAGCGCCGTCCACTCCTGCTTGATCCTTCGCTTCATTGATAGCATTTACAGCTGCGATGGCGGCTTGCGCTACTTCTGCTTTCGCTGCGGCTTTTTCAGCGTCTGACAATTTAGCGTTCTTATCAATTGAGGCAATCTTAGTTTCTGACGCTGTTTGGATTGCTTCTAGGCCTTTCTCTTTAACAGCATCTAAGTTTCCTGGTGTGTGCACGCCTTCGATGGCTGTTACACCTGCTGTTTTCGCTGCTTCTACTGCATCTGCTG
>CABTAV010000202.1:0-2692 GCA_902482895.1 uncultured Streptococcus sp.
CTTGTCTAGCAATTTCTGAAATTCCTGTCGCCTTGTATCCTTTTTTTGAAAAAACTTCATAAGCTGCGGATTTCAAAGCCTGTTTTTTGTTCAATTTGATTCACCTCTTTTCTGAATGAATATTAAATTTTGTTCATTCATACCTTAACAAATCTTTTGCAGATTGTCAATCCGAAAGCTAGAACTTTTTATGTCTACTATTCGATAAGGAGCTTCTCAATGTTATAAGAGTATGGAATCTCGTTTTAACTACACTCAAGGTTTAGAAGAATAGATATAAATTTTTGTTAAGGGGATGGATAAGAGAACTGAAATGAAGGTTGAAAAAAATTAAAAATAAAAGGGTAGGACTGGCACTATGTCTGAAAATAAGGTATGATATCAATGGGGTTATTCACTATTTGTTTTTGAGCTGTTGTGACAAGGAAATGTCAAAAAAGTATTAGATACTAGCCCCTTTATTTATAATAAAGGATTTAAGACTCCTAGAATTAGCAAAGGAGAAGCGCATGCACAAGATTTTATTAGTAGAAGATGATCAGGTCATTCGTCAACAAGTCGGGAAAATGCTCTCTGAATGGGGATTTGAAGTGGTTCTGGTAGAAGATTTTATGGAAGTTTTGAGTCTTTTTGTCCAGTCGGAGCCTCATCTGGTCCTCATGGATATTGGTTTACCCTTGTTTAATGGCTATCACTGGTGTCAGGAGATTCGCAAGATTTCCAAGGTGCCCATCATGTTTCTGTCTTCGAGAGATCAGGCTATGGATATCGTCATGGCGATTAATATGGGGGCGGATGACTTTGTGACCAAGCCTTTTGACCAGCAGGTTCTTTTAGCCAAGGTTCAGGGCTTGTTGCGCCGTTCCTATGAGTTTGGGCGTGATGAGAGTTTACTGGAATATGCTGGTGTTATCCTCAATACCAAATCCATGGATTTACATTATCAAGGGCAAGTCTTGAATTTGACCAAGAATGAGTTTCAGATTTTACGCGTTTTGTTTGAGCATGCGGGCAATATTGTAGCGCGTGACGACTTGATGCGAGAACTTTGGAACAGTGACTTTTTCATTGATGATAATACTCTCTCTGTCAATGTGGCTCGTTTGCGTAAAAAGTTGGAAGAACAGGGCTTGGTAGGATTTATCGAGACCAAGAAAGGGATAGGGTACGGATTGAAGCATGCTTGATTGGAAACAATTTTTTCTAGCCTATCTGCGCTCCCGTAGTCGTCTGTTTGTCTATCTGCTTGCTTTAGCATTTCTGGTCTTACTCTTTCAGTTTTTATTTGCAAGTTTGGGAATTTACTTTCTCTACTTTTTCCTCTTGTGTTGCTTTGTAACCATCTTATTTTTCACTTGGGACATATTGGTGGAAATGCAGGTCTATCGTCAGGAAATTCTCTATGGGGAGAGGGAAGCCAAGTCTCCTTTGGAAAGAGCTTTAGCAGAAAAATTAGAAGCGCGTGAGATGGAACTCTACCAGCAGAGGTCAGATTCAGAAAGAAAACTGACGGATTTGCTGGATTACTATACCTTGTGGGTCCATCAGATTAAGACACCCATTGCAGCTAGTCAACTCTTAGTTGCAGAAGTCGCAGACCGCCAACTGAAGCAACAGCTAGAACAGGAAATTTTCAAGATAGACTCCTATACTAATCTAGTCTTGCAGTACCTGCGTTTAGAAAGTTTCCATGATGATTTGGTCTTAAAGCAGGTTCAAATTGAAGATTTGGTCAAGGAAATACTTCGTAAATATGCCCTTTTCTTTATTCAAAAAGGTTTGAGCGTCAATCTGCATGACCTTGATAAAGAAATTGTGACGGATAAAAAGTGGCTGCTAGTGGTCATTGAACAAATCATCTCTAACAGTCTCAAGTACACTAAGGAAGGTGGTCTGGAGATTTATATGGACGGGCAAGAGCTTTGTATCAAGGATACGGGAATCGGAATAAAAAACAGTGATGTTCTCCGAGTCTTTGAACGTGGCTTTTCAGGCTACAATGGTCGCCTAACCCAGCAGTCATCTGGACTTGGACTTTACCTATCTAAGAAAATTTCTGAAGAACTGGGTCACCAGATTCGTATTGAGTCTGAGGTTGGAAAAGGAACGATAGTGCGGATTCAGTTTGCTCAAGTGAACTTAGTCCTTGAGTGAGAAGAGACAATGAGTTTTTACCCAATCTCTTTTTGCTATATTTCAGGATATTTGAAGACTGTTTTTTACAAAATCAATAATAGAATTTTTAATACGGAATATAGTATAAATACTGGTTCAAAGTGAAGTTTTGTATGCTTTATACTTTTGTTGAGTATAAAATCTATAAACTAAGGGTGAATTACAAAAATTAATTTGAGATGAAGTGAATTGTAGACTTGGGAAATGTCTCCTATTCGATTTCAGAATGAATCGTTGATACAGGATTAAAAGAACTGCAGCTTTCTTTTTATTTTGAATGATAGTAAAAACTGCAGTACTTGTGTGATTTACAATTATTGCACTCAATGTCCGAGTATCGCACTATCTGAAATAGGGAATAGTAGAGATTGTTCTGCGATATGTAAAAAAACGCATTAGTAAGGAGTATCGTATATGCTACCATATCTTAAAACTATTAGATGGTATCTCTTCTTTAATTTTCTTTTTGGTGCAATATCGAATATCTGCACTGCTTTGTTACCGTATTTCACGCAGG
>CABTAV010000203.1:0-2644 GCA_902482895.1 uncultured Streptococcus sp.
ACCAATGGAGCTACAAAATCTCCATTTTTAGTGTAGACATATGCTTCAGCTAAACTAATTGCGTTGGTTGCAATGAATTGTTTTTGATATTCCTTGACATCCAAATTCAAAACATCAAAATAATTTTCCATTGTAACATCTCTTAGTTCAATTGTCATAGTTTTGCTCCTTGTTAGAGGTTATCATTGGCGCAAAATAATGTTTACGGCAAACCGAGATATAGGTTTCATTTCCACCGATCTGAATTTGTTCTCCATCATAAACGGGCAGTCCATCCTGCGTACGCAACACCATAGTCGCCTTTTTCTTACAATACTGACAGATGGTTTTAATCTCATCGATTTTATCTGCTAAAAGCAAGAGATATTTGGAACCTTCGAACAGTTCATTTCGAAAGTCATTTTTCAAACCAAAAGCCATGACAGGTATGTCTAACTCATCAACAACACGAGCTAGATCGTAAACGTGATGACGCTTGAGAAACTGGGCTTCATCAACCAACACACAGTAAGTTTTTTCTGATAGGTCTCGGATATAGCCGAAGATATCAGTTGTTTCCTCAATCGCAATGGCAGGGCGTTTCATGCCAATACGACTCGACACATAGCCAACACCGTCACGCGTATCCAGAGCCGAGGTCATAATGACAACACCTTTTCCTTGCTCCTCATAGTTATAGGCCACCTTGAGAATCTCGATTGTCTTTCCAGAGTTCATGGTCCCATAACGATAATACAACTGTGCCATGTTTCTTGCTTCACGTCCATTTCTAAATTTTTGCTACATTCTAGTATATCATAATTTTCTTAAGCTTTAAACGGCAAAATGTGGTAAAATAGAAGAAATCAAAAACTAGTGGAGGAAGACATTATGCCATTTGTACGCATCGATTTATTTGAAGGACGCACGCTCGAGCAAAAGAAAGCTCTTGCTAAGGAAGTGACGGAAGCTGTTGTCCGTAATACTGGAGCCCCTCAATCAGCTGTTCATGTCATCATCAACGACATGCCAGAAGGAACCTACTTCCCACAAGGGGAAATGCGCACCAAATAAGCTAGCTTAAGCAGAATTGCTTAGGCTTTTTCAATCTCCAAGTAGCATCCATTGAAGAAATAGTTCAAATTTGTTACAATTTGAAAAGAGACTTGGAAAAATTTCCAAGAAAAGAGCTATTTATTAAAGGAAACATTATGATTACACGTGAATTTGATACCATCGCTGCTATCTCTACTCCACTAGGTGAAGGGGCTATTGGTATTGTCCGCCTGAGCGGAACAGAAAGTTTTGCTATTGCGCAAAAGATTTTTAAAGGAAAAGACTTGAGCAAGGTTGCTAGCCACACTCTCAACTACGGTCACATCGTTGATCCTCTGACTGGTAAAGTCATGGACGAGGTCATGGTGGGAGCCATGAAATCTCCAAAAACCTTCACTCGTGAGGATATTATCGAGATTAACACCCACGGTGGGATTGCGGTGACCAATGAGATTCTCCAGCTAGCTATCCGTGAAGGAGCTCGATTGGCTGAACCTGGTGAATTTACCAAACGTGCCTTTTTAAACGGTCGCGTAGATTTGACACAGGCTGAGGCAGTGATGGACATCATCCGTGCAAAGACTGACAAGGCCATGAACATTGCAGTTAAGCAATTAGACGGCTCCCTTTCTGACCTGATTAACAATACCCGTCAAGAAATCCTTAACACACTTGCCCAAGTTGAGGTTAATATCGACTATCCTGAGTATGACGATGTTGAGGAAGCCACTACTGCTGTTGTCCGTGAGAAGACAATGGAGTTTGAACAATTACTAACCAATCTCCTTAGGACAGCCCGTCGTGGTAAAATCCTTCGTGAAGGAATTTCCACAGCTATCATTGGTCGTCCCAACGTTGGGAAATCAAGCCTTCTCAACAACCTCTTGCGTGAAGACAAGGCAATCGTAACCGATATTGCTGGTACTACTCGAGATGTCATCGAAGAATACGTCAACATCAACGGTGTTCCTCTAAAATTGATTGACACAGCTGGTATTCGTGAAACGGATGATATCGTTGAACAAATCGGTGTTGAGCGTTCGAAAAAAGCTCTTAAGGAAGCTGACTTGGTTCTGCTAGTACTAAACGCTAGCGAGCCCTTAACTGCCCAAGACCGACAACTTCTTGAGATTAGCCAAGATACAAACCGTATTATTCTTCTTAATAAAACCGACCTGCCTGAAGCGATTGAAACTTCGGAACTACCTGAAGACGTTATTCGTATTTCAGTCCTTAAAAACCAAAATATTGATAAGATTGAAGAACGTATTAACAACCTCTTCTTTGAAAATGCTGGTTTGGTTGAGCAAGACGCAACTTACTTGTCAAATGCCCGTCATATTTCCTTGATTGAGAAGGCTGTTGAAAGCCTACAGGCTGTTAATGAAGGGCTGGAACTAGGTATGCCAGTTGACTTGCTTCAAGTTGACTTGACTCGTACTTGGGAAATCCTCGGAGAAATCACTGGGGATGCTGCTCCTGATGAACTCATCACCCAACTTTTTAGCCAATTCTGTTTAGGAAAATAAGAAAAATCCATGATCCTTCATTCGGTCATGGATTTTATCGTCTTTATTAATAATCTGGTCTTAAGACCCCTGTTACGGTT
>CABTAV010000204.1:0-2631 GCA_902482895.1 uncultured Streptococcus sp.
TAGCTGTCGCCTCAAAGGCACTATTGTGAATAAAGGGGGAAATCGAATGCTTAATAGGGTTAGCAACAACGGCAGCTAAGCGTGTATAGCCATCAAGCTTCATCCAAAATCTCCCTGATTTTTTTCATGTTAGCTAGAGAAATCTGACCCGGGGCACTTGCCTCATCTAGACTAGCAAAGGACCAGCTAGAACCAGTCACATCTGCAGTGATACGAGAGACCTTGCCCACCTTACCCATAGAAATAGTTACATATTCCTGCTCAGGATTGAGGGTTTTAAAGCCTCGTGTATAGTTCATCAAGTCTAGCACATCCTGCTCCGTGTGAGCCATCACCGCAACCTTAACAAGTTTTGGATTTAAACTCGTCAACTCTGACAAAATTTCCATCATGTTCTCAGGTGTTTCTTGGAAATTATGGTAACTCAAAACGAGATTTGGGAAGTCCAGCATTTCCTCAAAAACATCCTTGTAGCTATAGTACTCAAAATCAATATAGTCTGGTTGATAGAGTTGCGCCACTTCCTTGATTAGATGGATATATTCTTCTGGAGAAAGGTCGATTTCTCCCCCTTCAGAACGAGTTCGCAACGTGAAAACCAATTCACGACCTGCAAATTTTTCAAAAATCGCTGGAGCCACCTGCAAAATCGCTTCTTTAGGCAGATAGTCGGCACGCCATTCAATGATGTCGGCATCCAGATACCTCGTGGCATCCAGAGCCTGGGCCTCCTCTAAACTTCTTGGCATTACTGAAACGATTAATTTCATTTACTAACCTTCATACTAATCACCTTGAGGTAATTACTACTTTCATCTTTTTTATTATAGGCAAAATCTGCTGGAAGACCGTATTTATTTAAAATCTGGTAACTTCTTCCTGCAAAGCCTTTATCAATTTGTTCTGTAAATTTCTGACGGGAAACATTGGCAGCATTAGTACTAGCAATGATAATCCCTCCCGAATTTAAAATCTCAAGACTCTGGGAAATCAACTTGTGATAATCCTTAGCCACAGAAAATGTTTGTTTTTTATTCCGAGCAAAGCTAGGCGGATCTAGAACAATCACATCGTAAGTCAAGCCTTTTCGCTTAGCATACTTGAAATACTCAAAGACATCCATGACTATAAAACGATGCTCGTCTGTGCTGATTCCATTTGCCTGAAAATGCGCTTGAGACAATTCTCGTGAACGTTTAGCTAGGTCAACAGAAGTTGTCTGACTTGCTCCTCCCATGGCCGCAGCTACTGAAAAGGCTGCTGTGTAGGAAAACATATTGAGCAAGGATTTACCCATAGCCAATCCATCAACTAGACTACCACGAACCTCGTGCTGGTCTAGGAAAATCCCTGTCATCAAGCCATCTTTCATAAAGACTTGATACAGGACACCATTTTCCAAAACAGTGAAAAAGTCAGGTGCTTCTTGACCATAAACATGGGCAGATTCATAGTCTAATCCCTTAAAGCGGATCTTCTCATAGGTCCCTAAAACCTCAGGAAAAACCTGTCTAAAGGCTTCTGAAATGGTCTGACGAATCTGATAAACATAAGAGTTATACCATGAAAAGACAGCATAGTCGCCATAAAGGTCCACTGTCAGACCCCCAAAGCCATCTCCCTCTTGGTTGAAGAGACGAAAGGCAGTTGTCAAATCATCTTGATAATAGGCTTTTCTCTTTTCTTTGGCTTGTCTAAACAGCGTTTCAAAGAAAGCTTGATTAAAGGTCACCTTCTCTTTGCTGATAAACCAGCCCAAGCCCTTGTTTTGTTGGGAAAGGTAGGCAGTCCCAAGAAAGGTTCCTTCCTGACTCTGCACTTCTACTTCCTGATCCTTAAGATTGACATTCTCAAGATCGCTGGCTTCTAGTAAAACCAAACCTTTGGCAAGCTTCTTTTCAACCCTTTTGCTGACTCTTATTCTATTCATAGTCCCTATTATAGCAAATTTTGTGACAATTCTCAAAAAAGAAACTACCCTTGCTTTTTTACTCTAGTTTTAAAAAATGGTATACTAATACTAATAAAAACTTAGGAAGTAATTGTGTGAGAATCAATTTTAACAAAATCCAAAAAGCCATCGGTACCAGACTGGGTTTTGTCCTAACCCTTTTAATCCTCTATTGGCTCAAAACCTTATTAGCCTATACCGTTGACTTCAATTTAGATATTCAAGTAGGCAAATTGCAGGGAAATTACCTTGCCTTTATCGCCTTTTTCAATCCCATTCCTTTGGGACTCCTCCTGCTGGCTCTAGCCCTCTATGCTCGATCAACCAAGGCCTTTTACAGTCTTAGTATAGCTATTTACTGCCTTTTATTCATTTGGCTCTATTCTAATATTTTTTACTATCGAGAATTTAGTGACTTTATCACGGCCAATACCATGAAAGTGGTCAGCAAGGTATCTGTTGGTACTGCGGAACTAGAGTTACTGCGCTTTTGGGATTTTATCTATTTTATGGATTTCCCACTGCTGGCTTATCTTCTCTATAAAAAGATCATCCAGCTGGACAGGAGACCTTTCAAATTCCGCTCCAGTGTTGCTATCACTGCTCTCTCAGCCCTGCTCTTTTCTGCTAATCTTTTCTTGGCTGAAATCGAACGTCCCGATCTCCTATCGCGAGGATTT
>CABTAV010000205.1:0-2626 GCA_902482895.1 uncultured Streptococcus sp.
GGCTCCATACTGCGACTTGACGCAAGAACAATGGTGTAAGATAGTTGATAATCTAAGAAATACATACGGTCTTCGTACTGTACTTTCCCAACTGCAAGGATATCTTTTACATCTAAAATTTCTTGATTACGTGCACGCAGGTCTGAGGCTAGGTCTAACGTTTGTTCAAAATGCAAGCCTTCAGACTGCTTACGAATTTCTTGAATATTTAATTTCATACTTCCTCCATAAAGATTTACTCTCTTGATTATACCATGAAAAGGCTACAAATCAGCCCACCAAACTTTGTAATTAAAACTCGATTTTTTAACATATTTACTATGACATTTTTATTTTTTAGTGCTATACTATAGGCAAGAATACATCAGAGCAAGGAGGATGCTCACATGGAAAACAAAGAACTCATTGCTAATGCAACCCAACTCCTATCCGAGTTAAATAAAAGTTTCCAAAGCTGCAAACAGGGTACGGCAGATGATATTCGACTACAAGAGCTGCTAAATTCTACTCTGCAAGAGCTCAAAAAAGCGGAAAAGTTGGACAACAGTATCTTAATCGATCTTGAGAAATTTTACCAACGTACCAGTCTTCTGATTGGTCTTGGTAGCCTAAAACTAAACGATCAAGCACGCACTGCTTGGCGCAACTATGACAAGTTCCATTACGAGCATGTCAAACACGTACTAACTCTTTATGGACCTGTTTTTGGATTCTAGAGATTAGAATTGTCGGTTTTCTGTTGACAAAATATCCTGAAAGGTATAGGATAGAGGTACTAATACTCGGAGGTAAGGGAGACATGAACAACTAAGTCTATCAAATAAAGAACCTTTATTTAGTAGATCTTGTTTTTGTCTCTTTTTGTGTGCTCTTTTATGCTCTTTTTCTGGCATTTTAATAGAGTTTTTTTGACATAAACTTTGGCTCTACTAGGTAAAGTAGAGCTTTTTGTTATGCACTATTGGACATTCTAGAAAGGGCAACAATATGATAAAAATCAATCATCTGACCATCACACAAAACAAAGATTTACGAGATCTTGTCTCAGACTTAAACATGACCATCCAAGACGGGGAAAAAGTAGCTATTATTGGAGAGGAAGGAAATGGCAAATCAACCTTACTTAAAACTTTAATGGGGGAAACTTTGTCTGATTTCACTATCAAGGGAGACATCCAGTCTGACTATCAGTCACTGGCCTATATTCCTCAAAAACTTCCCGAGGAGCTGAAAAAGAAAAGTCTACACGACTACTTCTTTTTAGATTCTCTTGATTTAGACTACAGTATCCTCTATCGTTTGGCTGAGGAATTGCATTTTGATGGCGATCGCTTCGCTAGCAACCAAGAGATTGGCAGTCTATCAGGAGGCGAAGCTTTGAAAATTCAGCTCATCCATGAGTTAGCCAAACCCTTTGAGATTCTATTTCTAGATGAACCTTCAAATGACCTAGACCTTGAGACGGTTGATTGGCTAAAAAGACAGATACAGAAGATGAGGCAAACCGTTATTTTCATTTCCCATGATGAAGACTTTCTTTCTGAAACGGCAGACACTATTGTTCACTTGCGACTGGTCAAGCACCGTAAAGAAGCGGAAACACTAGTAGAGCATTTAGACTATGATCGCTATAGTGAGCAGAGAAAGGCTAATTTTGCCAAACAAAGCAAGCAAGCTGCTAACGATCAAAGAGCCTACGATAAAACCATGGAAAAACATCGACGAGTCAAGCAAAATGTAGAAACTGCGCTTAGAGCTACTAAAGACAGTACTGCCGGTCGCCTATTGGCTAAAAAGATGAAAACTGTCCTCTCTCAAGAAAAACGCTTTGAAAAGGAAGCTCAGGCCATGACCCAAAAGCCACTTGAAGAGGAAGAAATCAAACTTTTCTTTTCAGATGTCCAACCATTACCGGCTTCTAAAGTCTTAATCCAATTGGAAAAAGAAAATTTGTCCATTGGCGACCGAGTTTTGGTTCAGGGACTGCAACTAACTGTCCATGGCCAAGAAAAAATCGGTATCATCGGCCCAAATGGTGTTGGAAAATCGACTCTGCTAGCCAAGTTGCAACAACTGCTTAGCGCAAAAAGAGAAATTTCGCTTGGTTTTATACCACAAGATTACCACAAAAAACTGCAATTGGATTTATCACCAATAGCCTACCTCAGCAAAACTGGAGAAAAAGAGGAACTACAGAAAATCCAATCTCACTTAGCCAGTCTCAATTTCAGTTATCCAGAAATGCAGCATCAAATTCGCTCCTTATCTGGCGGACAACAGGGAAAACTCCTGCTTTTGGATTTAGTCTTGCGCAAACCAAACTTTCTCCTGCTGGATGAACCTACACGAAACTTTTCTCCCACTTCTCAACCCCAAATCAGAAAACTCTTTGCCACCTACCCTGGTGGTCTCATCACTGTTTCGCATGACCGTCGTTTCTTAAAAGAAGTCTGTACGAGTATCTATCGTTTAGCAGAACACGGTTTGGAGGTAGTTAATTTAGAAGATTTATAAATTTGCAACATAGCAAAAATCCAGAGACGATCTCTGGATTTCTTTTACATATGTTTTAAACGTTCAATCCGTTCTGAGATAGGTGGATGGGTATAAAAGAGTTTTTGGAACC
>CABTAV010000206.1:0-2609 GCA_902482895.1 uncultured Streptococcus sp.
CCTTGGAGATAGCCAATTCCTCCAGAGAGACCGATAAACAAGAATGGTGAAATCACCATAAAGAAGAAACTCCACGATTTGACATGTCGAAGATAGGTTTCCTTGATTACAACCCACATATTTCTCATACTTCCACCCCTGATTCTAGTTTAAAGATTTCATCGATTGTTGGCGCTTGCTGGTCAAAGGTTGCGATATATTGCCCCTGAGTCAAGATTGGGAAGAGTTCCCTTCCAGCACTCTCATCCTCCAAGATCAATTTCCAACTGCCTTGCTTGGTCAAGCTCACCTGTTTGACATGAGGAAGGTTTTCCAATTCTTCCTTGCTTCGTTCACTTGAAACAAAGAGACGCGTTTTCCCGTATTGATTACGGACATCCTGAACTGGTCCATGCAAGACCACACGACCATCTCGAATCATCAGAATATCGTCACAAAGCTCCTCGACGTTGGTCATGACATGGTCAGAAAAGATAATGGTTGCCCCACGTTCTTTTTCTTGAAAAATGACTTGCTTGAGCAATTCTGTATTGACTGGGTCCAAGCCACTGAAAGGCTCATCCAAGATAATCAAGTCTGGTTCATGAATCAGAGTAATAATGAGCTGAATCTTCTGCTGATTTCCTTTTGACAGACTCTTGATTTTATCAGTCAGCTTCCCTTTCACTTCCAACCTCTTCATCCATTGAGGGAGTTTTTCCTTGACCTCCTTGGCATCCATGCCCTTTAGAGTCGCCAAATAGCGAACTTGTTCAAGGACTGTCAATTTAGGCATGAGACTGCGTTCTTCAGGAAGATAGCCAATCCGAGCATAGGTCTCCTGACGAATATTCTGCCCATCCAGACTGATTTCTCCTTGATATTCTAAAAACTTCAAAATACTGTGGAAAATTGTTGTCTTCCCAGCACCATTTTTCCCGACTAGTCCCAAAATACGACCTGGTCGCGCTTGAAAGTCAATACCAAACAAAACTTGCTTGGATCCAAAACTTTTCTCTAGACTTCTTACTTCTAGCATCTTTCACCTCCGAAATGTCTTTCAATCATTATACTCCTTTTTGATAGCCTTTACAATGATTTCTGCCCATTTTTATAAGACTAATGCTATGTAAAATATGGCCTGGAGCACTTTTATACTCAATGAAAATCAAAGAGCAAACTAGGAAGCTAGCCGTAGGTTGCTCAAAACACTGTTTTGAGGTTGTAGATAAGACTGACGAAGTCAGCTCAAAACATGTTTTTGAGGTTGTAGATGAAACTGACGAAGTCAGTAAGCATATATACGGCAAGGCGAAGCTGACGTGGTTTGAAGAGATTTTCGAAGAGTATTATTCTTCTATGGTAGAATGCTTATAACCATAAGTAAAGTAAATAATACTTCCTATCAACAAAGCAACGAGGAAAGCAATCCAGGTTTCCATATTATACTGCAACATGAAGGATAAACAAATGATGATTGATAAAATGGGTAACAGGGGTACCAATGGTGTTTTAAATTCTCCAGCTTTGGGCATCCCTTTTTCTTTCCGTAAGCGAATCAGGCCGTATGCTAGCATGATCAAGTAGGCCAAAGTACAAATATTTAAAAAGGCTGCAATACTAGCTAATGGAAACATTCCTGCAGCTACCGCTGAAGCTAGACCTGTCAAGATAGTAGCATTCTTTGGTACCTTACTTGTCTTCGTCAGTTCCTTAAAGGCGGAAGGCATTAACCCATCACGCGCTAAACTGTAAATCATACGCGATAGGGCATAGGTCATCGAAATACAAACTGTAATCAAGGTTAAGATAGCCACTAACGACACATAGTTAGCTGCCCAACTAATCCCAACGCTACGAAGAGCAAAGGCAACGGCATCATCGACATTTAGATGACTATAGTGAACTACACCAGTCAAGACAAGCGTTACCAAGGCATAAAGAATGGTTACGATAGAAAGCGATAAGACAATTCCTCTAGGAATATTTTTTTGAGGAGTCTTGACTTCATCTACAGCCATAGAGATGGATTCGAAGCCTAAAAATCCGAAGAACATCAAGGATGCACCAGCCATAATACCAGTACTAGCTCCATAGATTTGTCCAAAACCATAAGGAGCAAAATTGCTCCAATTATCAAGTTTGATATGCCAAATTCCTACTAAAACAAAGAGAGCTAAAGCGGAAAATTTCAAAATAACTAAAATAGAATTAAATCGTAAGGCTGCCTTGGCATTGAGTAAAACAAGCGATGTCACTAAGGCCAATACAAGAATAGGCAATAAGTCAACAAAGGTCCCTGCTTGAGGATTAAAGGTACCATTTAAAGCACGAGGAAGGGCTATCCCGTATTGAGACAGTAACCCTTTAAAATAAGCTGCCCAACCCGAAGCCACACCAGATATGGCTGTCATGAACTCCATCATGGTTAACCAGCCAGCCAACCAAGCTGGAAATTCTCCTAAGATAGCATAGAGATAACTATAGGCACCACCCGTAGCAGGTACTCGTGAAGCGAATTCTGCAAAAAATAGTGCTGATAATCCCACACACAAGGCAGAAATAACGATTGAAATCACTAGCGCTGGACCAGCAAGTGTTGCAGCTGCAGTACCTGTAATTGTAAAGAC
>CABTAV010000207.1:0-2576 GCA_902482895.1 uncultured Streptococcus sp.
TTCATTTTTTGCTATACTGGTGCAGTAATTAAATAATAAAGACATTTGGGGTGCTTTAGGCTGAGATGATACCCATTGAACCTGATACAGTTAAGACTGGCGAAGGGAAATGTGAAACGTTTTTTCGTATGGCGAAATGAACGATCTAATCTTGTAAGTCAACTCTAATTCTTGATTGTAATTGGAGTTTTTTTGTTTATATAAGCTGGATGAAGGTGATACAAAGCATTTAGGTAGCTCTTCTTGAACGCCCTTGATTTTCTTTAAAAAGGTCAAGTAAAACTAGGATTTTCTTGATGTTTTGTTGATTACGAACGAGTAAAGAGAGGAAAAATAAATATGGAAACACAAGACTATGCATTTGAGCCAGGTTTGACTGTTGGAGAATTATTAAAAAGCAGTCAGAAGGATTGGCAGGCTGCAATCAATCATCGTTTTGTTAAGGAACTTTTTGCGGGGACAATTGAGAATAAGGTCTTAAAAGACTACCTGATTCAAGATTATCATTTCTTTGATGCCTTCTTATCCATGCTGGGTGCCTGTGTAGCTCACGCAGACCAGCTTGAATCCAAACTTCGTTTTGCCAAGCAACTAGGCTTTCTTGAAGCAGATGAAGATGGCTATTTCCAAAAGGCTTTCAAAGAGTTAAAAGTATCTGAGAATGACTATCTAGAAGTGACCTTGCACCCTGTAACAAAAGCGTTTCAGGAGCTAATGTATTCTGCTGTGGCTTCATCAGATTATGCCCATCTTTTGGTCATGTTGGTCATCGCAGAAGGTCTCTATTTGGACTGGGGTTCTAAAGATTTGGCTCTACCTGAAGCCTATATTCATTCGGAATGGATCAATCTCCACAGAGGTCCTTTCTTTGCAGAGTGGGTTCAATTTCTGGTTGATGAACTTAATCGTATCGGGAAAAATCTAGAAGATTTGACAGAACTTCAGCAACGCTGGAATCAAGCGGTCGCTTTAGAATTAGCCTTTTTTGATATTGGTTATGAATTATAGGATAAATTCAATCCTTTTATGTAGATTAAAAGAATTAACAAACAAACTATATAAATATATTTTCCAGTCAAATATCTTGCTAGGGCTTTCATTTTTTGCTATACTGGTGCAGTAATTAAATAATAAAGACATTTGGGGTGCTTTAGGCTGAGATAATACCCATTGAACCTGATACAGTTAAGACTGGCGAAGGGAAATGTGAAAAGGTTTTTTTCGTATGTCGAAAAGAACTGTCTAATCTTGTAAGCTAAACTCTAATTCTTGATTGTAATTGGAGTTTTTTCTTTTACGAAACTGGATGAAGATGATACAAAGCATTTAGGTAGCTCACATTGAATACCCCACTTTTCTTTAAAAAAGGAGTTTTTTTATGTTGAAAAAATGGCAGTTAAAAGATGTTATTTTACTTGCTTTCTTGTCTATCTTTTTTGGTGGCGTTTTTGTAGGATCTGGCTATCTGTTTGATATCCTCACTCTGATTTTAGCCCCTCTTGGTTTACAGGCCTTTGCCAATGAAATCCTCTTTGGTCTCTGGTGTATGGCTGCGCCCATCGCTGCCATATTTGTTCCAAGAGTCGGAAGTGCAACGATTGGAGAAGTACTAGCTGCGCTTGCTGAAGTCCTTTATGGTAGCCAATTCGGTCTAGGCGCTCTTTTGTCTGGCTTGGTTCAAGGTTTGGGAAGTGAACTTGGTTTTATCGTAACCAAGAATCGCTATGAAAGTTGGCTCTCTCTAACTGCCAATAGTATTGGGATTACGCTTGTTAGCTTTGTCTATGAATACATTAAGTTAGGTTACTACGCCTACTCCCTTCCTTTTGTCCTTTCCTTGCTTGTGGTGCGCTTTATTTCTGTCTTTTTCTTCTGTACCATCTTGGTTCGTGCCATTGTCAAACTTTATCATCAGTTTGCAGCTGGAGGCAAGGCATAGATGGGGCTGGAACTACGAGCGATTCAGTCCCCAATCTTCTCTGAGCCGCTTGATTTTACTTTTCATGCGCAAGCCTTTACCTTGTTAGTTGGGAGCAGTGGTTCAGGAAAATCCAGCCTCTTTCAAATGATTGCCCAAGTCAGTTCTCTTCCCTATAGCGGTCAAGTCCTGATAAATGGGAGCGAGGTCAGTCAGCTTTCTATCATCGAACGTGTCCAGACGGTTGGTATTCTCTTTCAAAATCCCAATCATCAATTTACCATGGAGAACTTGTTTGAGGAGCTAATTTTTACCTTGGAAAATATTGAGCATCCCGCTCAGGAAATTGATTCTAAAATAGCAGAGGTTGTCCAGCAATGTCGCTGCAAGGCGATTTTGCACCGTCCAATTCATCACTTATCAGGTGGGGAAAAGCAAAAGGCTGCTTTGGCTGTTCTCTTTGCTATGAATCCTAGGGTCTATCTCTTGGATGAGCCCTTCGCTTCCATTGACCGCAAGAGCAGGTTAGAGATATTGGAGATTCTAAAAGAGTTGGTCTCTGATGGGAAGACAGTTATTTTGTGCGACCATGATTTAACGGACTATGAAGCCTATATCGACCATATGGTGGAGCTAAGAGATGGTCAACTAAGGGAAG
>CABTAV010000208.1:0-2574 GCA_902482895.1 uncultured Streptococcus sp.
CCGCAATCAAACCTTGTAACAGTATACCAGCTATAGCGGTCAAGCCTGTCGCAATTGTCAAACCAATGACTCCGCCTAGCAAGGTCAAAATCATGGATTCAATCAAAAACTGAATCAAAATATTAGCACGTGTTGCACCTAAAGCCTTACGGAGACCAATCTCACGCGTACGCTCCGTCACCGAAACAAGCATAATGTTCATAACACCAGTCCCTCCAACAAAGAGAGAAATTCCTGCGATGGCACTAATAATCGTAGTTATAAATCCAAAAAGTTGTTGTACTTCTTGGAAGGCTGCAGTCGCATCTGCCACCTGATACTCCCCTTGCTGAAGACCAGCAATCTCGGTCATTTTTCTAGCTAATTCTGGTCCTACAGTTGGTGTCAAACTGGTATCATTAACTCGGAAAACAATATCAGAAATTTCATCCATATTGAAGTTATTGGCAAGAGAAATATTAGTCGTAATGGGAAGTCCACCAATACCAAATGTCTTGACAGCCTTGGCCTCATCGCTAGTATAAACACCAATAACACGATAGCTAAAACCACCAACATCTATAATCTGGTTAACAGCTTCTTGAGCTGACCCAAACAGGCTATTAGCAAGTTCCTGGTCTAGCAAAATGACACTGGCCACATCTTTATAATCCTGAGCTATAAGACTACGACCTGCAACAATTTCATTTTCAACCGCCTTCATGTAAGTAATATTTCCACCTGTCAAGCTAGCGCGCTCAACCTTTTTATCTTTATAAGACAGGGTCGTATTTGTCGAGTTGGTTACATAGTAACTATCTACACCCTTAAGTTTGGCCGCCTCCTTAACCCAAGCTTCTTGCGGTTTTGGCGGTTCAACATGGACTTCCTCTTCTTTACCAGAGACTGTCAAAGCTGATTGCTTTTGGGTAAAAGAACCATCTTTGCTTTTGATAGGCGAGAAAAAGACATGGATATTCTTCTGTGACTTGGTCATATTTTTATTGATCTGACGAGACATGGAATCTCCCAGAGCCATAATCACAACAACAGATGAAACACCAATGATAATCCCAATCATAGTGAGAAAAGAGCGCATCTTGTGGGCCATGATAGATGAAAAGGCAAATTTCAGATTCTGCATCTTAGTTTTCCTCCTTCTCTAACTGCGAACTGTCAGACGAAATAACTCCATCTCGAATGACAATCTGGCGTTTAGCATAAGCAGCGATTTCAGGCTCATGCGTTACCATGATAATGGTTTTTCCTTCTTTGTTCAACTCAACCAATAGTTGCATAATTTGGTTCCCTGTTTTGGTATCCAAGGCTCCTGTCGGTTCGTCCGCTAGGATAATAGAAGGATTGTTTACCAAGGCACGCGCAATAGCGACACGTTGCTTTTGACCACCAGATAATTCTGAAGGCAAATGGTGACTGCGTTCTGTCAATTCAACCTTATCTAAATATTCCTCAGCTAACTTGCGACGTTTTGAAGATGAAACTCCCGCGTAAATCAAGGGCAATTCTACGTTTTGCAGAGCATTAAGTTTAGATAGAAGAAAGAACTGCTGAAAGACAAATCCGATTTGTTGGTTACGGACCTTGGCTAGTTGTTTTTCACCTAGTCCCGCCACTTCTTGGCCTTCAAGATAATACTCTCCACTGGTTGGTGTATCCAACATCCCAATCGTATTCATTAGAGTGGACTTACCAGACCCAGAGGGTCCCATGATGGCAACAAACTCACCCTCATTCACTTCTAGGTTGATATTTTTGAGAACCTGCAGTTCTTGGTCACCATTACGGTAACTTCTGCAGATATTTTTTAGACTAATTAGTTTCTTCATCAGCCTTCACCTCTTTTCCTTCCTCTAGAGAAGACGTTGGGTTACTGATGACCTTGACTCCATTTGTCAGACCTGAAGTGATTTCTTGGTTGTCTGCATCAGCATTGCCCAAACCAACTTCCACTTTCTTGGCCTTTTTCTGCTCGTCAAGCACCCAGACATAGTTCTTATCATTTTCAGTCACAACACTTGTTAGAGGAACCAAAATGGCTTTACTCTTATTCTTGACCTCAACACTTACTGAGAATCCTTGTTTCAAGTCACCGATTTCACTTGTAACATCGATGGTATATGGATATTTAGAACCAGAATTACCACCTGCTGCTGCAGTAGCTGCACTTGCTGCTTCGCCACTAGTTTTAGGATAGTCAGAGATATAGCTAATCTTACCAGTCCATCTCTTATCTTGATAAACTTTAGAAGTAAAGGTTACTTCTTGACCTACAGATAGGTTTGCAAGATTGTATTCAGATAATTCCCCCTTAACTTGCAAGTTTTCATTGCTTACGACATGAACTACCACTTGGCTTGCTCCTGTTGGAGATTTGGAAACGTTACGATTGACTTCAACCACAGTTCCCTCTAGGGTACTGAGAACCGTCATTGCATCCAACTGACTTTGAGCCTTGCTTAATTGTGCCGCTGCATCTGCACGGGCATCACGGGCATCACCTAATTGTGCATCAATAGAGGATACTGCATTTCCTGCGACTGGAGCTGGAGTTTGCCCTGCAGTTCCTTCGCCTCC
>CABTAV010000209.1:0-2549 GCA_902482895.1 uncultured Streptococcus sp.
CGATGATGAAGTTTACCAAGCCACTCGTCGTACCATTCTGAGCCCTGAAAATCCATACTTCTACCAAGGAGAATACGCTAGCGGTCTCGGCAGTTCTCATACCTTCTATCGCTACATCTGGCCCATTGCCCTTTCTATCCAAGGCTTGACAACTAGAGATAAGGCAGAGAAGAAATTCTTGCTAGATCAGCTGGTTGCCTGTGATGGGGGGGCAGGTGTCATGCACGAAAGCTTCCACGTGGATGACCCAACTCTTTACTCTCGTGAATGGTTCTCTTGGGCCAACATGATGTTCTGTGAGTTAGTCTTGGATTACTTGGATATCCGCTAAGGAACACGCTTTAGCGCAACTGATTCTTGGAAAGAATCACAAATTTACATTTAAAACGTTAACAATAAAAATTTAAATTTAGAATGAGGTTTTACTTCATGGAAAATGTTGTCGTACATATTATCTCACATAGTCACTGGGATCGTGAGTGGTACTTGCCTTTTGAAAGCCACCGTATGCAGTTGGTGGAATTGTTTGACAATCTATTTGATCTTTTTGAAAATGACCCTGAGTTCAAAAGTTTCCACTTGGATGGCCAAACCATTGTCCTCGACGACTACTTGCAAATTCGCCCTGAAAATCGCGACAAAGTCCAACGCTACATTGACGAAGGAAAATTGAAGATTGGTCCCTTTTACATCTTGCAGGATGATTACTTGATTTCAAGTGAAGCCAATGTCCGCAATACTCTTATCGGTCAGCAGGAGGCTGCCAAATGGGGCAAATCAACCCAGATTGGTTACTTCCCAGATACCTTTGGAAATATGGGACAAGCGCCTCAAATCCTTCAAAAATCAGGCATTCACGTGGCAGCCTTCGGTCGTGGTGTGAAACCGATTGGATTTGACAACCAAGTCCTCGAAGATGAGCAGTTTACTTCCCAGTTTTCAGAAATGTACTGGCAGGGTGCGGACGGAAGTCGTGTCCTCGGGATTCTCTTTGCCAACTGGTACAGTAATGGTAATGAAATTCCAGTTGACAAAGATGAGGCCTTGACCTTCTGGAAACAAAAATTGTCAGATGTGCGTGCCTACGCCTCGACTAACCAATGGTTGATGATGAACGGCTGTGACCACCAGCCTGTCCAGAAAAATCTGAGCAAAGCCATTCGTGTGGCAAATGAACTCTTCCCAAATGTAACCTTTGTGCACAGTTCTTTTGATGAATATGTTCAAGCCGTGGAAAGTGCCCTACCAGAGCAATTATCAACGGTTACAGGCGAGTTGACCAGTCAGGAAACAGATGGCTGGTACACACTTGCCAACACTTCTTCATCTCGTATTTATCTCAAACAAGCCTTCCAAGAAAATAGCAACCTACTAGAACAAGTTGTAGAACCCTTGACTATTATCACTGGTGGTCATAATCACAAGGACCAATTGACCTATGCTTGGAAAACTCTTTTGCAGAATGCACCGCATGATAGTATCTGTGGATGTAGCGTGGACGAAGTTCACCGTGAGATGGAAATCCGTTTTGCCAAGGTTAATCAAGTCGGAAACTTTGTTAAGACCAATCTTCTCAACGAGTGGAAGGGTAAAATCGCTACAGCTAAGGCTCAAAGTGACTATCTCTTTACGGTTATTAATACAGCCCTGCATGATAAGGTCGATACTGTCAGCACAGTGATTGATGTGGCGACTTGTGATTTCAAGGAATTACACCCAACAGAAGGCTACAAGAAGATGGCTGCTCTTACCTTGCCAAGCTACCGTGTAGAGGACTTGGATGGTCGTCCTGTAGAGGCTAAAATCGAAGATTTGGGAGCTAATTTTGAGTATGATTTACCAAAAGACAAGTTCCGCCAAGCTCGTATCGCTCGCCAAGTGCGCGTGACTATCCCTGTTCATCTGGCATCGCTTTCTTGGACCACTTTCCAATTGCTGGAAGGAGAACAAGAACACCGTGAGGGTATTTACCAAAACGGAGTGATTGATACGCCATTTGTAAGGGTGAGTGTGGGTAAAAATATCACAGTTTATGACAAGACAACTCACGAAGCTTACGAAGACTTTATTCGTTTTGAGGACCGTGGGGACATCGGAAACGAGTATATCTATTTCCAACCAAAAGGAACAGAGCCTATCTATGCCGAGCTTAAGGGCTACGAAGTCTTGGAAAACACAGCTCGCTATGCTAAGATTTTGCTCAAACATGAATTGACCGTGCCTGTCAGTGCAGATGAAAAGCTAGAAGAAGAGCAAAGAGGCATCATCGAGTTTATGAAGCGTAAGGCTGGACGTTCAGAAGAGTTGACAAGCATTCCTCTGGAAACTGAGATGACTGTCTTTGTTGACAATCCACAAATCCGTTGCAAGACTCGCTTTACTAACACTGCCAAAGACCACCGTATTCGTCTCTTGGTCAAGACTCATAACACGCGTCCAAGTAATGATTCTGAAAGCATCTATGAGGTGGTAACACGACCAAACAAACCAGCTACTTCATGGGAAAATCCTGAAAATCCTCAACACCAACAAGCCTTTGTCAGTCTGTA
>CABTAV010000210.1:0-2533 GCA_902482895.1 uncultured Streptococcus sp.
TAAAGGTGTTGAAATCACGGGCTACGATGCTCAAAAGACTGGTCGTCAGACCTTGACCCTGCATTACAAGGGGCATACAGCTGAGTTTGATGTCTTTGTTTCTCCAAAAGCAGCTGTCAACGATGAGTATCTCAAACAAGAAATCACTGCTGCCCAAGGTCGTCAGTCAACCCTTGCCTATACCTTCTCAAGTGAGGACAAAAAAGCTGTACTAGTAGAGAAACTCAATGCAGCGAAAGTTGTTGCAGAAAACCATGATGCCAGTCAAGAAGAAGTCAACAAAGCCTTGAATGAATTGAAACAGGCTGGAGCGGGATTGGATGGAAATCAACGTTACCAAACTGCTAGAGAAGAATTAGAAGGCTTGCTCGAATCCGTCCGTGAAAAAGGTCCTAAAGATGAGTTGATTGCCCAAGCTGAAGCTTTATTGTCTTCACAAATACCGACTCCACAAGCTTTTGCGGAGATGAAAGAAAAGTTGAATAAGAAACTAGCTCCTGCAGAAGAAAGTCACCACGTTGGCAGCATGGATCCTAACGAAGGAGCTCCTACAGTAGAGGCTTTGCCTGAACTGGTTGTTGAAACAGAAACAACAGCCTTCGAACGTCAAGAAAGACAAAATGTGGATCTTCTAAAAGGTCAACGTCAACTTGTCCAAAAAGGAGATGAAGGACAAATTCGTCGTCTAGTAGAAGTAGATGCCCAAGGCAAACGCACCCTTCGTTCAACTGAAGTTCTTAAGGAGGCTATCCCAGAAATCACAGAAGTTGGAACAAAAGAAGAGCAAGTCTCACCAACAACAGACCAATCGCCTTTAGCAACGTCATCAAAAGGTGAAGCAGCAAGCAAACAACTGCCAAATACAGGAGTAGAAACAGATACTGATTTGGTAGCACTGGGACTTCTCGGAGTGATGAGCGTCTATGGACTTGTAGCTTTGAAAAAGAGAGAAGATTAAGAATAGATAGTATTTCTTAAGTTGAGATTAGAAAGAAATCGTTTCAAGAAGCAACAGCTAAAAAATAGTTGTTGCTTTTTGCACCCTTTCATCCCAATGTTTTCTGAATTGAGATTGAATAGCTTGTAAGCCATCATAAAGTGTTTTTCAGAAACATAACCTTCAAATTCAGTCCGGTCATATTTCTGGACTTTAATCAGTTTATTTGATACCATGAAATTTCAGTGAAATTTTAAGGAGATGTTGTGAAATTATTTGTAAAACATGGGATATTTCTTTTTGCAACAGTTCTATCCCTCAGTACCTATAGTGTCATGGCTGATGAAGCTGTACAATCTAGTACAAAATCTAGTGTTGAAAATATGGCAAAATCTACGCCAAATGATGTCGTTGTCGGCAATCCGAACAATGCAATTTCCAATCTAAAAGAAGACAAAAATAGTGGATCTTCTGAACCTAGCATTACTAAAATTGAAGTCTCTGGTGGGGTAAATCCATCTGCGACCGGTGTCGATTTTTTCAAAGATGTTGAAATTAATCTTGAGGGAAATAACCTAACTGATGATAACTTTCTCAGCAAAGAAGGACTTCATTGGTCTGATAAAACATATGTCGAAATTGATAAAGGAACTGAAAATGGCCTTTTAAATGACAGTGAACGATTTGGTGAGGCCAATACTCCCTCAACCCCTGTTGTAGCATATAGTAACAATGTAGGTGATAGTGGACGAATCAATTTTGTCGGCAAAACCTTATCTGGTATAGATTTAGATTTACTATGGACGGTCATTGAAAGTGATAAAGATGAGTGGGCTTCAAATTCTGGATTTCAGGATAGTCGTCCAAAAGGACTCGGTTTCTCAGGTGAGCAATTTATTCCAGGCGCAACAGGGAATTCTATCGTTGTATTGTACAACAATGCAAGTAATCTCGCTCTACATTATCAAATTGTAAAACATGGAACTAAGATTGAGCAACCCATACTTGTTAGTTTCATTTCTACCGATATTGATGCCGCTCAGGGAGTTCAAACGAACCTTGCAAATTTAGTTGAAATCATTCCGACAGAATCTAATCTCGTCAAGGAAGATGGGATTATCTATGATGCTACTTCAGGCGTAGTCGGTCTAAATGGCTCTAAAGATCTTCCGAAAGGTGGCTATCTTGGAGCTGGCTTTATTTCAAATTTTGATTATATCTTCTACTCGCCTGCCCCAAAAAGAGTGAATGATTCTTATTACTACCCAATAGCTGTAAGGTACGATATTTTTGGAAGCAGCTTGCAAGCCAATATCAATACGCGAGTTTCTAAACCGATTATTGTCCAGTATGTTGATAAACAAGGGAAAGAATTAAGGAAAGCAGAATTCTATAAAGGTTTTGATGATGAATCCTATAAAGTGGAGTTCCTTAATATTCCAAATTATCGATTAGTAGATGTTAAGAGATTAACAGAAAATAAGGCAAGAACAAGGATTCAGTTCATCTATCAGAAAGAACTACCCGTAACGTTAAAGTTTCAAGATGAAAAAGGGAAGGAGTTGTACGGTACTCTAACTTATAAAGTTCTTGAGG
>CABTAV010000211.1:0-2473 GCA_902482895.1 uncultured Streptococcus sp.
CTCCGTTAGGCCAGTTTTCAGATGGTTTTTCAACATCGTCCCAAGTCCAGAGTCCTTGAGCATCCTTGTTTTCTTCAGGAAGTTTTTTGACATGGATACGGAAGTAGTTGTCTTCGATTGGCTCTTCTGCCTTAGTTTCAGTCGTTACTGGACTAGTAGCAGTCGTTGCCTCACTTGAACGATCTTGTCCGGTTTGTGGTGCAGAATCAGCTGGGCTTGCAACAGGAGTTGCTGGCTCTGTTACAGGTTTTTCTTCTTTTTTCTCTAGGGAAGCGTTTGCATTGTCAGTTGAAGAAAGATCACTTTCTTGCTTACCAGTGCTGGCTGCTGTATCAGTAAGAGGTTGAGCAAGGGCAGTAGTAGTTTCACTATTACTTGCGTTAGTGGTTGTAGTATTTTCCTTGGCTGAGATAGTTGGTGTAGTCATAGCAAGTAGGACAAGGCTTGCGCCGATAAGGACAGAGCCAGTTCCATTTTTGAGGGAACGGATGCTGTAGACCATTTTTTTCTCAGTTTGAGAAGTTGTTCTTTTCATAATCATTCTCCTATAAATGAATTTCTTTATCAGTATAGCACTTAGTAAAATAAGATGCAAGCGTTTTCCTAAAATTAAACTAAAAGAAAAATCGCAACAAATTTTGTTACGATTCAGCCAGTCTTTCTTTATGAATTTGAGAAGCCAGAAGGTGATGAAATAATTCTGAAGTAGAGAAGTTACGATTGTAGATAATTGGTTTAGGAGAGTTAGTGACAGGAAAGGTAGTGATCACAATATCGTGAGGGATTTGATTGAGAATTGAGAAAGAAATAGTAGATTCTTCCCAAGAATCAAATAGATAGAGATTGTTACCGTAGTGAGCAAGGGTGTCGATTAGGTTTTGTGCGTGATGGCTATCCAAATGACTAATGACTAAGACACGTATTTTGGGAAGTTTTTGAAGTAATTGGACTAAAATTCGTTGCCCTTGAATCGAAAAGGTGTAGACAAGTTCTTGTAGCTTACTTGGGTGATTTTCTAGCCCCATTTCAGTCAGATAAGATTGGAATTTGTGTTGACTTATTTCAAATAGTTTTGGAAATTCTGCCTGATAATTGCTTAAAATTTGGGATTTCTGTTTGTCAAGAGACTGGTTACTGAGTAGATGGAAGAAATCAGATTGGGCAGTATAGTGGAGGAGCCAAATCAATTCTTCGCGATTTTCAATCTGTAGGTGAAATTCTTTGGCTAGTTCTTCTAGAATTTGGCTCAATAAACGGTAAGATTTTTGGATATGATGAATATCACCCAGTGCTCCATTGTTAGGCTTGTTTGTGAGTTGAGGAGACTTTACTGGGTTTGAAAATAGCTGTTCCAGTGTCTCCTTTTTCGGTTCAAAATGGAGCTTTTTAGCCAGCTTTTTGATATCTTGTTCAAACTGGGGAATCTGCATGAGGGAGCTGTAGTGACTGGTTAAAAGAGGAGTAGGATTTTCGATGAAACGTCCCTTATTTAAACGCTCTAGATTGATAGCCAGGGTATATTTGATTTGCCGTAGACCGCTGAGGTTGGGTGAAACTTGTTGGGCCTTTAAAAATAGCTGAATCAGCTGAGTGAGTGCTTCTTCAGAAATAGAAGGGAAGGGCCAATCAAGAAAACTGTAACTTTGGCTAAAGTAGTCCAGATAAAAGGCGCGAATGTCTTCTTCTGCCCCCTCCATGACCAAAGGGGAAGGTTGGATGTTGATGCCATAATGTTGGGGGAGTTTAGTATTTAGATGGTAGATGATTTCCTCAATCTGATCTGGATTAATAGAAAGCGCCTGGCACATTTGGTCAAGTGATTGTCCCTCTTTGAAAAACAGACAGTTCAAAAAAGAGTAGGTTGCAGATTGTTCAAAGATTGCAATCCGAGGCTCCAAGGTATTTTGGAAGTCAAACTGCAATTGGATGCCTTTTTTTCTTGACTGAATCAGGAGGTTTGGGAATAATTGCTCGAGACTAGAAAGATGTTCTTGCAATTCTTTTACTGGTAATTTCAAATTTTCTGCCAAAACTGGAATCTCTATCCAATCATGG
Source organism: uncultured Streptococcus sp. (assembly GCA_902482895.1). Classification (GTDB taxonomy): domain Bacteria; phylum Bacillota; class Bacilli; order Lactobacillales; family Streptococcaceae; genus Streptococcus. The sequence continues at coordinate 2,056 of CABTAV010000211.1, forward strand.
TTCTTGGTTAATTCTTCCAGCAAGAATAGCAAGTCTTGTTCTTTTTTAGTCAGCAAGATATTCATAATAATCCTCCATATATATTTATACATATATATTAAAAGAAAAGCCTAGTAAAGTCAAGAAAAATAGCCTATGATAAAATAGGAAAATCTGAATTTACTATATTTTCCTGGGACTATTAAACTGAAAATGAAGTTTGAAAAGTGATAGTAGAATGCAAATTTTATAGGAAAAGATTAAGGCTAATTATGTGACTATTAGTCCGTCTCGATCCGTTAGGTGCGAGACAAAAAACCACCCGCTATGCGGGTGCGTGTCGAAGGTTATACCCAAAAAATTCCAAACGCGATACAATAAAGGTGTTCAAGCCAATTGTAAAGCGAAAGGAGAAAAATATGGCACAAAAGGCACATAG
>CABTAV010000212.1:0-2458 GCA_902482895.1 uncultured Streptococcus sp.
GGGCTGATGGCTTATATTGAAATGAAACACTGTTACAAGCGTTATCAGGTTGGGGACACGGAGATTGTGGCCAATCGTGATGTGAATTTTGAGATTGAAAAGGGAGAATTGGTTATTATCCTTGGTGCGTCAGGTGCTGGTAAGTCAACAGTTCTTAACCTTCTTGGGGGAATGGATACCAATGATGAGGGGGAAATCTGGATTGATGGTGTCAATATTGCAGACTATAGTTCCCACCAGCGTACTAATTACCGCCGTAATGATGTCGGTTTTGTTTTTCAGTTTTATAATCTAGTGTCCAATTTGACTGCTAAGGAAAATGTGGAACTGGCTTCGGAAATCGTGACAGATGCCTTAGATCCTGAGCAGGTTTTGACAGATGTAGGTCTGGCTCATCGTCTCAATAACTTTCCAGCCCAGCTTTCTGGAGGGGAGCAACAGCGAGTCTCCATTGCACGCGCGGTAGCCAAAAATCCTAAAATTCTTCTTTGTGATGAACCGACTGGAGCCTTGGATTATCAGACGGGTAAGCAGGTTTTGAAAATTCTCCAAGACATGTCTCATCAAAAAGGGGCGACAGTGATTATCGTGACTCACAATAGCTCGCTAGCTCCTATCGCAGATCGGGTGATTCACATGCGTGATGCCACGGTTAAGAGTGTGACGATTAATGAGCATCCACAGGATATTGATACGTTGGAGTATTAGCATGATTAAACGAAAAGCTTATTGGAAGGACTTGATTCAGTCCTTCAGCGGCTCCAAGGGGCGTTTTTTATCCATCTTGACCTTGATGATGTTGGGGTCTTTAGCCTTAGTCGGTCTCAAAGTGACTAGTCCCAATATGGAACGTACGGCTGAGGATTATCTTCGTAAATCAAATACCTTGGATCTGGCAGTGATAGCTGATTATGGCTTGGACAAAGAAGATCAGGATGAACTAAAGACCCTTCAAGGAGCAAGTGTTGAGTTTGGCTATATGACAGACCTAACCGTTGAAAATAGTGAAGAAGCGGTTCGACTTTATTCCAAACCAGAGAGCATTTCAACCTTCCAAGTGACAGAAGGGCGACTGCCAGAAGCTGATGGGGAAATTGCCTTGGCAGATTTCTGGAAAGACCGCTATCAGATTGGGCAGACTATCACCTTTAGCAAGACAGAAGAAGGGAAGTTCGTCATAAAATCCCAATCTTTCACCATTACTGGATTTGTTCAGTCGGGTGAGATCCTTTCTAAAAAAGATTTAGGGAGTGCTAGTAGTGGAAATGGAAGCTTGGCTGGCTATGGAGTGATTTTACCCAGTCAGTTTGACTCAGATGTTTATAGCATTGCGCGTGTTCGCTATGATGATTTAAAAAATCTAGATGCTTTTTCATCAGACTATAGAAGCAAACGAGATCAACACCAGGAAGACTTACAAAACTTGCTGGCTGATAATGGTCAAAAAAGATTGGCAAGTATCAAAGCAAATGGGCAAAAGAGCTTGGAAGATGGAAAAGAACAGCTCCAAACAGCTGAAAGCAACCTTCAAAAAGGCAAGAGTCAGTTAGAAAATGCTGAAAGTCGATTGAAAACGCAAGAAGAACAAGCGATCGCTTTGCTTGAGCCTCAAAAGAGTCAAGCCAAGGAGCAATTGACAAAAGCTAAGGAAGAATTGGCGACAAAACAAGAAAAAATGGCTCAGGCAGAGAGTAATCTAGCCAAGGAAAAAGAGAAACTTGAACAACACCAGAAAGAGCTTGATGAACTGGCAGAGCCTACTTACCATGTATACAACCTCCAAACTATGCCAGGCGGTCAAGGCTATCTCATGTACAGTAACGCTTCAGCAAGTATTCGTTCTGTCGGGAATATCTTTCCCGTGGTGCTCTATATGGTCGCTGCAATGGTGACCTTTACAACAATGACGCGCTTTGTAGATGAAGAGCGTACCAATGCTGGTATTTTCAAGGCTCTAGGTTACCAGAATAAAGATATTGTTGCCAAGTTTGTCCTCTATGGTTTTCTTGCAGGAACTGTGGGAACCGTTTTAGGAACGCTTCTAGGACATTATCTCCTTGCAGGCGTGATTTCGGATGTTATAACAGCTGGAATGGTCGTTGGGAAAAGTCAGGAGTATTTCTACTGGTCTTATAGCCTTCTTGCCCTGGCCTTAAGTTGGGTATCCAGTGTCTTACCAGCTTATCTAGTGGCACGGAGGGAGTTACACGATGAAGCAGCCCAACTTTTGCTGCCCAAACCTCCCGTTAAAGGATCTAAGATTTTGCTGGAACGCCTGAGCTTTATTTGGAGTCGTTTGAGCTTCACTCATAAGGTTACGGCGCGAAATATTTTCCGTTATAAGCAACGGATGTTGATGACCATTTTTGGAGTTGCGGGTTCGGTTGCTCTCCTATTTGCAGGTCTTGGCATTCAGTCTTCTGTGGGAGGAGTTGTCGAGCGTCAATTTGAACAAATC
>CABTAV010000213.1:0-2426 GCA_902482895.1 uncultured Streptococcus sp.
CTTCCTTTATTTGAACACTCCTCCATCTAACATCATGAGTTTCCTTGTCTAATTCTAAGTGAATAGAAAGTTTATCGATTGGTAAATCTAGATACCCAGCATACGACAAATCTGGCTCTATTCCATCTTTTTCCTCAAACCATATCCTTTTCGCTAGTTCCATGTAATCAAATGGAATTTCTTTGGTGTAATCGCCTTTGATGTAAACTTTCATTTTTCCTCCTATGATTTTAACCATTTAACAGCTTTTAAAATAAATTTGACTAATTGATTTTTTTCATAATTTGATAATTTATTTAATTCAGGAAGTCTATCAATCCATTCTCTAGCACTTTCTGCATCTACAATTTTATCCATTCCTCTATGCGCATTAACTCTATAACCTGATTTTCCTCCCCCTTACTGAATCTGAACTTTACCACTATGGGGTTCTGCATCTACGCGAATATCCGCTTTCTTTCCTTTTACTTTTCCTTCAACAGTCCCAAAAGTCTTACTCGTTGGTTTATTAACCTGCCAGCTGTCGTAGTTGCTAGAATAATTAACCTGAATTTCGCCATTTAGTAAGGCCGTCTTTGTGATAGCTGATAAGCTAGTTACTGCTCCACTAGCTATCAGTACATTCCCATATTGTACCCCTAATACAGATGCTGCGGTACCAGCTACGATACTTGTCCCTGCTGTTGGCGGACCAGCCATGATACTCAAGACTTCGAGGGCACCACTCGCAAAGTAAACTCCCAATCCAGAGAATATTTGAGCTACTCCACTCCAAAATTCGGCTGAATTTGCTTCAAAGTTTTGTGCTTTTAGTTCATCAAACTTTTTGTTAACCAAATGAGTATAGTTCGCATCGTATTTCCCATTTTTTGAAACAACATAGTCTTGTTCCAAGGGATGAATGTCAATGATATTCCCTGTTTCATCAATCTTAAGAGTGTGATTGTAGTCGTCGATTATTTTATCCCATTCGGACTTGTCGTGGCCTTTTAAACGCTTCTTTAATTCGGCACGATAGTAGGCATCACCATATTCCGATAGCATCATATCCCTAGAAGCTTTATTGATGGCACGAGTTTCTGAGTCTTGAAAATCTCTCTTAGCATGCGAAATAATCTTCACATCCTTCATCTTATGTACCCAGCTCATATCCACACCGTCCGCATAGTAGTTTCCATCGCTATCGACAATGATTTTACTCAGTTGTGTGGCTCCTTTGATATCTAAGCCAAGGACTTCTAGATTATCACTGAAATACTGGAAACCTGTGAGACAAAAAATTCTAGTTTTTCAATCTTATCATCCAAATCCTGAATACCCGACTCGATTTGAAACTTGGTATTGTAGAGGATGGTCTTCTCAGAAAAGGCTTTCCCCCAATTGAGACTAAAGAGGTCCGTGATTTGATTTAGCCAGTTCTCCCTCACTTGAATCTGAGCTTCTACGATAGCTAACTGCTCTTCTCTCAGCTTTTTCAATTCCTTAAGCTGGTCTAGGTCCAAATCACCATATCCAAAGACCTGAGCATACGCATGTTTGTAGGAGGTCAACTCCAGTTGGATATCGTCTATCGCTTCTTGTAACTTCTTGATGCTGGGGATGATAATCTCTATAAAGAGACCTTTACCAGCTATGTAGGCTGCTCCTGTCAACTCACCTGAGTCTAAAGAGGAAATCAGGTGATCACATCCACTAGATAAGCGGTCTGTGACTTCATTTGCGACTCGGAGGTTGTTAGTCATGGCCTGAATCAATTCTTGTGATTCTTGCGCGCTGTATTTTACTCCCATGGTAGCCGATTCCTTTGCGCTATCAGTTCTTCTCTGGCTTCATCGAAAGAGCGACAAGCCTTTTTAGTTTGTTTTTCCAACGTATCCAGTTCCTACTCTACATAAGAGTTGACCTGTCGCTGAATGGTTCTATTATCACTTTCGATTTGCTCTATTAGCTGACGAGAACTGGGTGAGAGAAACAATAGATTTATCATGCGATGGTGAATGCTCTGAATATCTAAGTAAAAGTTTGTCAACTGCTGTTCATATTGCTTTTTAGTTGCTCGGAGTCTGTCTTCCTTATCTTCTATCTTAACAATCTTACGCCAAATTTCTGTGCGCTTTTCTTCATTTCTATCTGCCATTCCTTAGTGACTCCACCTCTTAGCTTGCTCTATATCACGTTTTTCAATCCTATGAGCAATTTCTGGAAACTTATTTGCTTGGGTCAAAACAGCTGAACTAAAATCACTGACCGCCTGAAGCATTTGATTGCAGGTCTGACGTCCCGCTTCCATTCCAGTGATTCCAGATGTATATGAAAATTCTACCTGCTGATTTTGCTTGTCGCACGTTTTATACCCGACCAACTCATTAATAGCCGCCTCTGCTGCTATCGTACTAGATTTTATCTTTCCACCCATACTTCAACCC
>CABTAV010000214.1:0-2415 GCA_902482895.1 uncultured Streptococcus sp.
GTCCCGTTTATATGAAAAACAAAAAAATCAAAGTTTTTGTGTTAAGGTCTTTTCTGAAATCGTCAAAAAAGAACCAAATTCTCGTCTAGTATTTATTGGAAGAGGAGATACTGCATTTTTAGAAAATGTGGCAAAAGAATATGGAGTAGTAGACAAAGTCATTTTTACAGGCTTGACCACTAATGTCGGAAAAATGCTAAATCTTCTAGACGTTTTCTTCTTCCCATCTCATTTTGAAGGATTGCCAATTGTACTCATTGAAGCTCAGGCAAATGGATTGCCTGTTGTAACAGCAAATCATTTACCAGATGCAAGAATACTAGATAACTACGATAATAGCCTGTCTTTGAAAGATTCTCTTGAAGATTGGGCAGATAAGATTTTGTCGGTCAGAAATCATCGAGAGCTTGATACAGAAAAGGTGAAACAGCTGATAGATGAAAATGGCTACGAGATTGAATCAGCAACCAGACAGTTGGAGAAATTATTTGATGAGTGATTAAAAGTTGATGGAGAGGACATGAATGTCTTCTCTAATTTTATTTCTATCAGATTATTACACGTTAGTTTCATAAATAAAATTATGGCTATTTTAATAGTACTTCTAAAAGCTATTTTATCAGCTGAATAATTAACTTAATTGCAAGAGAATACTACTAAGTTTATATTTAATAATCTCATGGATTAGAGATGACTATTTTTCGGAGGTTAATATATCAAAAAATGAGATTGCATTCAATTTTTCTTAATAAAGTAGCTTTTCTAGACAAAAGCTTATGCAAAAAAGAGTAATTTATGATAGAATATAAGGCAAGAAAGAAAACGTTTTTACAATTTTTTCAACCCGAAGGAGATATATTATGGCTACTATTCAATGGTTTCCTGGTCACATGTCTAAAGCGCGTCGACAGGTGCAGGAAAATTTAAAATTTGTTGATTTTGTAACGATTTTGGTGGATGCTCGTTTACCTCTATCTAGTCAAAATCCTATGTTGACAAAGATTGTTGGTGACAAACCAAAACTCTTGATTTTAAACAAGGCGGACTTGGCTGATCCAGCAATGACCAAGGAATGGCGTCAGTATTTTGAATCACAGGGAATCCAGACGCTGGCTATCAACTCCAAAGAGCAAGTGACTGTAAAAGTCGTAACAGATGCTGCCAAAAAGCTCATGGCTGATAAGATTGCTCGTCAGAAAGAACGTGGTATCAAAATTGAAACCTTGCGTACCATGATTATTGGGATTCCAAACGCTGGTAAATCAACTCTCATGAACCGTTTGGCTGGTAAGAAGATTGCCGTTGTCAGCAACAAACCAGGTGTGACCAAGGGACAACAATGGCTCAAAACCAATAAAGACCTTGAAATCCTAGACACACCAGGGATTCTCTGGCCTAAGTTTGAAGATGAAACTGTTGCTCTTAAACTAGCCTTGACTGGAGCTATCAAAGACCAGCTGCTTCCTATGGATGAGGTGACAATTTTTGGTATCAATTATTTCAAAGAACATTATCCAGAAAAGTTGGCTGAACGCTTCAAACAAATGAAAATTGAAGAAGAAGCGCCTGTTATTATTATGGATATGACCCGTGCCCTCGGTTTCCGTGACGACTATGATCGTTTTTACAGCCTCTTCGTGAAGGAAGTCCGCGATGGCAAACTCGGTAACTATACCTTAGATACATTGGATGACCTCGATGGCGACGATTAAAGAAATCAAAGAACTCCTTGCAACAGTCAAGGACTTAGATAACCCTGTTTTTTTAGAACTTGAAAAGGATAGTCGCTCTGGAGTTCAAAAGGAAATCAGCAAGCGTAAAAAAGCCATTCAAGCTGAATTGGATGAGGATCTTCGTTTGGAATCCATGCTTTCCTATGAAAAAGAACTTTATAAGCAAGGATTGACCTTAATTGCAGGTGTTGATGAGGTCGGTCGTGGTCCTCTTGCTGGTCCTGTAGTCGCTGCAGCCGTTATTTTACCTAAAAATTGTAAAATTAGAGGTCTCAACGACAGCAAGAAAATTCCTAAAAAGAAACATCTGGAAATTTTCCAAGCCGTTCAAAACCAAGCCCTGTCAATCGGGATTGGTATCATGGATAATCAAGTCATCGATCAAGTCAATATCTATGAAGCAACCAAACTGGCCATGAAAGAAGCAATCTCCCAGCTCAGTCCTCAACCTGAACATCTCTTAATAGATGCCATGAAACTGGACTTGCCCATTTCACAAACATCTATCATCAAAGGAGATGCCAATTCCCTCTCTATCGCAGCAGCTTCAATAGTAGCCAAGGTGACACGTGATGAATTGATGAAGGAATACGATCATCAGTTCCCTGGTTATGATTTTGCTGCTAATGCAGGATATGGAACAGCTAAACACTTAGAAGGACTGGAAAAACTAGGAGTTACC
>CABTAV010000215.1:0-2363 GCA_902482895.1 uncultured Streptococcus sp.
TATACTTATAAGATTCGTCAGGATGCCAAGTGGTATACATCTGAGGGAGAAGAGTATGCTCCTGTTAAGGCTCAGGACTTTGTGACAGGTCTTAAATATGCAACAGATAAGAAATCAGAAGCCCTTTACTTGGTACAAGATTCAATTAAAGGTTTGGACGCATACGCTAAAGGGGAAAATAAAGATTTCTCTCAAGTTGGGATTAAAGCCCTTGACGATCAAACGATTCAATACACGTTGAACAAACCGGAAAGTTTTTGGAATTCTAAAACAACTATGGGTGTGCTTGCGCCAGTCAATGAAGAGTTTTTGAACTCAAAAGGGGATGATTTTGCCAAAGCTACGGATCCAAATAGTCTCTTGTATAACGGTCCTTATTTGTTGAAATCTCTTGTGACCAAATCCTCTGTTGAATTTGTGAAAAATCCGAACTACTGGGATAAGGACAATGTACATATTGATAAGGTCAAATTGTCATTCTGGGATGGTCAAGATACCAGCAAACCAGCAGAAAACTTTAAAGATGGAAGCTTTACGGCAGCTCGTCTCTTTCCAACAAATGCAAGTTTTACAGAGCTTGAGAAAGAGATGAAGGACAATATTGTCTATACCCAACAAGACTCTACGACTTATATAGTTGGTACAAATATTGATCGCCAATCTTATAAATACACATCTAAGACCAGCGAAGAACAAAAGACATCTACTAAAAAAGCTCTCTTAAACAAGGATTTCCGTCAGGCTATTGCTTTTGGATTTGACCGTACAGCCTATGCCTCTCAGTTGAATGGAGAAACTGGAGCAAGCAAAATATTACGTAATCTCTTTGTTCCACCAACGTTTGTCCAAGCAGATGGTAAAAACTTTGGCGATATGGTCAAAGAGAAATTGGTCACTTATGGGGATGAATGGAAGGATGTCAATCTTGCAGATTCTCAGGATGGCCTTTACAATCCAGAGAAAGCCAAGGCTGAATTTGCTAAAGCCAAATCAGCCCTACAAGCTGAGGGAGTCCAATTCCCAATTCACCTAGATATGCCTGTTGACCAAACAGCAACTACAAAAGTTCAGCGCGTCCAATCTATGAAACAATCCTTGGAAGCAACTTTAGGAACTGATAATGTCATTATTGATATCCAACAACTACAAAAAGATGAAGTAAACAATATTACATATTTTGCTGAAAATGCTGCTGGCGAAGACTGGGATTTATCAGATAATGTCGGTTGGAGTCCTGACTTTGCCGATCCATCAACCTACCTTGATATTATCAAACCATCTGTAGGAGAAAGTACTAAAACATATTTAGGGTTTGACTCAGGTAAAGATAATGTAGCTGCTAAAAAAGTAGGTCTATATGACTACGAAAAATTGGTTACAGAAGCTGGTGATGAGGCTACAGATGTTTCTAAACGATATGATAAATACGCTGCAGCCCAAGCTTGGTTGACAGATAGCGCTTTGATTATTCCAACTACATCTCGTACAGGACGTCCAATCTTGTCTAAGATGGTACCATTTACAATACCATTTGCATTGTCAGGAAATAAAGGTACAAGTGAGCCACTCTTGTATAAATACCTTGAAATTCAAGACAAGGCAGTCACTGCAGATGAATACCAAAAAGCGCAAGAAAAATGGATGAAAGAAAAAGCAGAATCCAATAAAAAAGCGCAAGAAGAACTCGCAAAACATGTGAAATAGATCAAATAAGAAGTTAGTTTTTAGCTGACTTCTTTTGGTTTTTAGAAAATAGATTGATGGCTATCTTCACTTTCAGAGATAATGAAGCTAATTTTTGTAGAAAAAATCCTGAGTTTCTACTCTCAGGATTTTCTTCATCTTACTGTTGTGGTTGCTGTTGAACTTGTGGATTTTGTGGTGTTGGTTGTACTGGTTGGACAGTCTGCCCAGCTTGTCCTTGATTAGGATTAGTTGCTGGAGCATTATTGGGTTGTTGACCAACCGTCGTACTTGTCTGTGTAGTAGAACTTTCAGTTGTTGTAGAGGAATTCTCTACTGACTGTGTTTGTTGTGTGGCTGGAGTATTCCAACTATTTCTTGCTCCATTTTGGAAGACAAATTCTCCACTTCTATATAAGCCCTCTGGCATTGTCCAATCTCCAGGGTGGTCATCTTCTGATAGATAGCTTATCATTGAGCGATAAACCTTAGCTGCAACATAGAAGCCGTCCCCAATGATTGGAGTTAGACGATTTGAGTATCCTGTCCAAACAGCCATTGAATATTTACGAGTATAACCTACAAACATTTCATCTGGTGCTACGTAGCCAGTGTTCTTGATATACTTTTCAATTTCGTCGTCAGTATAGTTAGAAGTACCTGTCTTACCAGCTTGCGCT
>CABTAV010000216.1:0-2357 GCA_902482895.1 uncultured Streptococcus sp.
CTGAAAAATGCCAGGGCGAAATTTGAGAGCTTGCTTGCCCAGCATGTGCCTCCTGATAAATTTAAAGGAGCAATTCGTCTGACGGTCAAGTGGTGCTTTCCTCGTATCAAAAAAAGCTACGACGGTCAGTACAAGACCACAAAGCCAGATACAGACAATCTCCAGAAGTTACTTAAGGATTGCATGACAAAACTTGGATACTGGCAAGACGATGCCCAAGTGGCCAGCGAGATTGTCGAGAAGTTTTGGGCAGACACAGTCGGGATCTATATCAAGATTGAGGAATTGCCATGAAAATCAATTATATTGATTTCTTTAGCAGAGTCATTCCTGAATGGATGGCGCGCAGCAATCAGAAAAGTCAAGAGGTCGGTTTTGGTTCAGATGCTTATTGGCTCTGGGTCGTTTCGTCAATTGGAGAAATTTGTAAACAATACAATGATGATGAGCTGGTGACGGAGCAGTTCGGATTGCTCTTTAACTGGCTTGAGAAACAAGCAGGAGGAGATAAAATAAAATGAATAAGCAGGAATTGATTGAGAAGTATAAAGAATATGAAGATGGTTTATTTGATATTGGAGCAAGGGTAGCTTGTCAGCTATTTTTAAAAGATTTGGAACAACTAGACGAACCAGGAAAAGTCGAAGTTCCGCAGTTTGTGGCGGATTGGATTGAGGTTTGTAAAGAACATTTAACAACTAGTCTATATACTGCTATGAATCCAAACTTTATGAAAGAAAACAACCAAAGTTTCGATTTAATATTATGGATTAAAAATACGAACAACCAAGAAACTTTCGCACTAGCTTGGATTTTCGGCTACGAGGTCGAGAAAGAGAAGCGGTATGTTGTGAAAGTAAAAGGGAATATCAAAGAAAATATGTTGGTATATGGAGAATTTGTGGAAAGGTATTTCTTTACAAAAAGTTCTAGTTTATACAATATTATATATTCCCACACTCACAAAGAACTCGAAGAAGCTGGATTCGACTGGGTTTTCAATTGTGAAGGTATTGAGATTGAGGAGGTGGAGTGATGGATATAAAAGATTTGGACAAAGCAGGAGAAATCAGGCGACATATTAAAGAACTTGAAAAGTTTATCAACCACAAAACGGCATTTTTTGAAAGAAAATTAATATTGAGACAAGATCCAAAATTTAGGTTATCGATTGAAGATGGTGTACGTTATTATGATACAACGGTGTTTATTACATCCGAAGTTTTATCAGATGCAATTGAGGTTGCTTTGAGGCAAACGATAGAGGTTTTAAAAGAGCAGTTGATTGAGTTAGGAGTTGAAGTAGATTGAAACGATTCATAGCTATATGGATTCTTCTGGCAGTTAGATAAAATCAGGGAATTGGAAGAAAAGCGCCCGATGGTTATCTATCGTGCTGATAATCAAGGCGCTGAAATTTTTGGTAAAGTCGTCGAGAAAGGACGGCATGGCAAGTTGTATACAGTGACTATCAGAGATTATGGGATTTTTGTAGTTACTAGAGAACAGTTTGAGAAAATCAAGGTAGGAGATGAGGTGATGTTATGACACCAGTTGAAATTTGGGCTAGTCAGGAGCTAGACACTAGTTCTGAAAAGCTAGCGGAACTAGCAGCGTTATTTGAAGTATAAGCTATGATTTTGTTCTTTGAAAACTGAATAATGAATGGGTGCGAGAACTTTTTTGTTGAAAAATAAAAAAGTAACGCAAAAAGTATTGACTTAATGCGTTACAAATAGTATAATAGTCTATGTAAGGTTGAGAAATCTAACAAATCCAACAGAAAGGACTTAGCAGATGGCTAAACACGACAAGAAAAAAAGATGGTTTCCAAAAGCGAAAGAGGTCACAATCGAACTCAACCTCAAATTCCTTAAGATAACCATCAAATTCTAATGGGAGAGGGGCGAAAGCCCCAAACCCTATTGTTTAGTTCATTCTAGCATAAGGAAAGGTAAAAAGCAAATGAAAGATAATGTACTTTACCACAAGAAGTTCAAGCGTGCAGAAATTACGATTGAGCGGACAACCTTGAAAGAAAAAGTTCAAGGTGTTGTTGGCATTGCCGTCCTTGCCTTGGCTATTTGGTATTTTACTAGATAGTTATGGCAAAGAAAATGGGGCGACCTCTAAAAGGAGAGAGCAAGCGGAATAAATCAATGACCGTCAGAATAACTGAGGATGAGTTTGATTTGATTTCAGATGTCTCTATGAAGTTAGGAATTTCTAAATCAGATACGATTATCCAGGCTGTTGAAGAGCTTGCTCAACGTTTAGAGGAATAAAAAAAGCACGAAGTATTCCACCGACTAAAGCGATTACTTCGTGCAACCTCGCACCCATTCATAATGAACAGG
>CABTAV010000217.1:0-2339 GCA_902482895.1 uncultured Streptococcus sp.
TCCACTGGTTTTTAGGATTTTTATCAGACTAACTTCCACTTCTACTAGCGGTGGAATTTACTTTGGGAATTTAGCTCGCTCACCAAACAAGCCTTCTGGCAAATCATGAAATCCCTTGCCTGCTTTGAAGTTTTCAAACTTACCAAGCAAGAACTGATAAGCATCCAAACGACTTTCGTAGCGAATCATGGCATCTTTGGCACGCTCGTCTTGGTCTTCTTCGTAGACTTTTTGGCTTTCCTTGTGTGCCATGTCGTTGATCATGATTTGGGTATTGACCCAAGCCTCAAATTCATTCATAAATTCTTGTTCGTAACTCATTTTTTCTCCTTATTCTAGTCCACGAAAATAGTCCGTGTCAATCTCACGGTAGGGCTGAATATCCTGAACATACTCCAACACACCTTGGAATTCTCCCTCTTCATCATGGACTGCGGCATAGGTGATGTGGACAAACTTTCCTCGCGACTCAGACTTGAACCACATTTCATACTTATCCTTGGTCCCCTCACGAAGTCCCTTCATGATGGTTTTGACCTTGTCCAAGTACTTAGGCGGATGACAAAGTTCAACATTACGCCCAACTTGGGACGGGGTCCGTTTGAAAATCATCTCATCAGCTGGCGTATTGTCATTGTAATACTGGAAAATATCATCTTTATTGACAAAGGTAATTTCCATGGGGAGGTGATTGAGGATGAGATTGGCCTGCTCGACCGAGAGATAGCCATTCCCAAAAGCCTGTTGACTATGGCGGTCCAGCACTGCTTCTTTTTCCTTAGGGGTAAAGGTAATGGTGAACTGTCCTTCAGGCGTATCAATAACCTGCTGAACTTGACCCTCTGCCGTATCTAGCTGTACAGGCTCCTCTGCACTCTTTTCCTCAATAAAACTCTGTCGTTCTGGCACCCATTTCTCAGACGGACGGATGATGGCATAGCCATAGGCGTCACTCTCCTCCGCAATCTGAAGCCAGTCATCTTGGGTGAAGGACTCAAGGAGAATCATGAGAAGGATGGACTCTTCCTTGAAAATCATACTTTCAAACTCTGTCGCAAAGGCTTCAAAAGCTTCTTTTACACTGCTAATCGACACTTCTGGCAATGACTTAGCTGTCGCTAAAGCTGTTTGAAAGAGTTCCCTGATCTGATCATCCACTCCCCACATGACCTTAGGAGGTGAATCGTGACCATAGCTCTCCATGATGGGGAAGAAGAGCTCTTCCTTACGCTGGTAGTGGATGTCAAATTGTCCCACAAGTCCCATCTGACGCACCAAACCCTTGCGCATCTCCGCCAGCATTTCCTCATCTTCTATAGACTCATAGGTATCTAACAATCTCCGAATGCGAATCAAGGCAGCACGGAGAGCCAGATTTTCTTCCTTAAAGACCCGAACGGGGTGACCTGGATGCTCAGTATCCTCTACTTCGACACCCTTAACAGCATTTTTAAAAAGATTGGCATGGACATCACAGAGTTCCATAACATCTTCAAAGGTGACGCCCGAGTCCGAGTTCATCAGCTCGTGCTCCATGAGGGAAATCTCTATGGCTGAGACACCTGTAAAGGTCGCATCAAAACGCTCCTGAACCGACTCAGGAGAGGCACCATTGTGCAATTCTAACAAAATATCCCGCAGGACATGAATTCGTTCATCTGCCATTAGTCTAACCCAATCACTTCGTAGCCGTTTGCTTCCAACGTGCGGACAATCTTGTCCATAGGAGCTCCTTCAAGCTTAGAACCCTGTTTGAGTGATACTTTACGACCGACTGTGTTGCGCATCAAGGGATTGGCAAGAGGTTTAAAACCCAACTCTACTAAGATTTCCAAGACTTCTGGATGCTTATCCACCACTTCTGCAACAGGAATTGACACATCGATGATATTGTCCATGACGACCTCCATTGTATGTTCTAATACTCAATGAAAATCAAAGAGCAAACTAGGAAGCTAGCCGCAGGTTGCTCAAAACAGTGTTTTGAGGTTGTAGATAGAACTGACGAAGTCAGTAACCATACCTACGGCAAGGTGAAGCTGACGTGGTTTGAAGAGATTTTCGAAGAGTATAAAATGATTTTACTGCTTTTATTATACCACAAGGAAAGAGATTAAAAAACTAGCAGTGGAGTTCCTGCTAGTTATCTGCGACTTGAATTACGACCTAAATAAGTTTAAAGAGCCAATCCAATATCTTAAATACTATCTTGTAAAACAATAATTGAACTGCAAAAGAGATGATCATCCACAGGAATTTCATAATTCCAATAATCGGTTTAATAAAAAGAATGGCAAGAATTGTCCAGAAAAATTTCATTCTCTCTCCTCTGGCTTGAT
>CABTAV010000218.1:0-2318 GCA_902482895.1 uncultured Streptococcus sp.
TGGGAGTTGCAGGAAGTATGATGTTACTGATTGCTGGAATTGGTATGCCTGTATCTATGAATCATCTTGTTGATAAGGCATATAATGAAGATTTTTCTTACTCAAAACGACTGACTGTGGCGGATTATCCTACTTCTAAGTCTAAATATGGTGGGCAAGGTGTACAAATTTCACAAGCACATTTTAGTCCAGATGATGGATACAATCGTTTATTGATTATATTTGATGATGGAGATATGATACAAGCAAAAACAGAGAGTGCTGAATCTTTGAAAGATGATGGTTTGTATGTAACTAGATCATTTGCCCGTTTGGCAGGTATTAAAGTCGGAGATTTTTTAACTGTAACTCCTTATCAAGATGGTCATACTTACAAGTTTGAAGTAAAAGGGATTGTCACAAGTGAAACCAATCAAGGGGCTTATCTTCATGCTAGAGTCTTTGAAAAAGCAGGGGGAGATTTTACTCCCCATACTTTATTAGTTGGGTCAGAGGTGGAACAAGATACTATTAAGCAAGACAAAGGTGTTCTATCTGTCATTGAAAAAGGGAGCCAAGAAAAAAATGCCTATGATTTTGTAGCTAGTTTGATGAGTGTATTTCTAATGATTATTGGCTTTGCCTTATTGCTTGTTATTATTGTTCTCTATAATCTGGGCTCTTTAAACTTTGTAGAGAGAATGAGAGACTATGCTACATTACAAGTATTAGGGTTTTCTAATCAATATCTACAGATGGTAACACTTTTTGAGACTATACTAACTACCTTTATTGGTTGGCTAGTAGGAATTCCTTTAGGCATATGGTTTTTGAAAGAATATGTAGCAACATTTTCGACGATTCGAATTGAGTATACCGCTTATGTCAGTATGTATGTCCTTGCTTCTGCTACGTTATTGGTTTGGTTTACATCTTTAGGGACTGCTTATTTTATTAGTCTTCGTATGAGAAAGATTGACATGATTAGTGCTCTAAAGGGGGTAGACTAGTATGGTCGGTTCTGAGTGAATCTATAGACATTTATGAATAATTGTTAATCATCGGTTCTAAGTTCTGAGTTTATAGTAGATTGAATATGGAATAATACGTCACGATTTCTAAAATATTGCTAGAAATTGATTTGACTTTCCTAGTCGATTCATTCAAATTTTATTTGTGTCTTGTTTTACTGTATTAAAGTATTTAAATTTTTACAATCAAAGAAAATCCGTCAGCTCAATAAGAGTTGACGGATTATTTTATACTTGTACTTGGGTTAAAAATTCTTCTGTAGTAAGAATTTGAGCAAACTCATCTTGTAGAGAAAGGAGATTAATCTCATGGATAGTCTCAGGAGAGATGGTTTGACCGTTTTTGTTAGATAGGGTAAAACTGGCAGTAGCATCTGCTAGTAAAGTGACTTCAAAACCAAGATTCGCTGCCATTCGTGTCGTAGTAGATACACAATGAGGCAGGGTCAAACCAACAAGGACTAAATGACAAATCTGATTTGTTCGTAAATATGTTTCAAGATTTGTTCCAATAAAGGCGCTATTAACCGTTTTTTGAAAGACAGGTTCTGAGGTGACTGGCTCAAATCCACTTTTAAACACCTGATTTTGTTTGTTATGAAATTGTGACTGGGGATTGTCAGATATGTGTTGAACATGTAAGACTGGAAGAGCGTGTTTACGAAAGTATGCCAGTACTCTCAGTGCTTGTTGTTCAGCTTGAGGGTTGTTCCGTTCTCCCCAAATAGGTCTATCAAATGCTTTTTGCATATCGATAATCAGTAGAGCAGTATGAACCATTTTAAGCCTTATCCAACTGCAAGAGGGCTTCAATCTCTGCTAGGGTGCTAGCTTGTGAAATGGCTCCACGGAGTTTAGCTGCGCCAGATGTTCCACGGAGGTAGTGAGGAGCGAGGCCACGGAATTCACGAACTGCGACGTTTTCCCCTTTGAGGTTAATCAAGCGTTTCAAGTGTTCGTAGGCGATTTTCATCTTATCTTCAAAGGTCAAATCAGGGAGGATTTCTCCTGTTTCAAAGTAATGGTTGATTTGGTTGAAGAGGTAAGGATTTCCCATGGCTGCGCGGCCAATCATGACTGCGTCAGCACCAACTTCTTCGATACGCTGTTTGGCTTCTTGGACCGTACGGATGTCACCGTTGGCGATAAATGGAATCTTGGTCAGAGCTTGAGCTACGTCATGCAAGGTCTCAAGGTCTGCGTGACCTGTATACATTTGCTCACGGGTACGGCCATGCATGGCGAGGGCAGAAACACCTGCTGCTTCAGCAGCGAGAGCATTCTCTACTGCTAGAGAAGGATCAGCCC
>CABTAV010000219.1:0-2309 GCA_902482895.1 uncultured Streptococcus sp.
AGCTGCAGGGTAAACAACTAAGGAAGTTCCACCAATGATCAACAAATCTGCTTGCTGAATGGCTCGAGCTGCGCAACTAAATACATCCATATCTAGCGCTTCCTCATAAAGGGTCACGTCAGGTTTGACCACCTTGCGACAATCTAAGCAGTAGGGAACTGGACCTTCAAGTTCCAAAAAGGCAGTCAAATCATAAAAGCGATGACAGCCCAAACAATAATTACGATCTGCACTACCATGCAGTTTCAAAACTTTCTGAGATCCTGCCATTTCATGGAGACTATCGATATTTTGCGTCACAATCGCCTTTAATTTACCTGTTTTTTCCAACGACGCTAGATAATCATGTGCTAAATTCGGCTTGGCATCAGGATAGACCAGATACTTTTTGTAGAAATCAAAAAAATCCTCTGGATAGCGCTCAAACATAGTGCGTGAAACCAGTTGTTCAGCAGTAAAATGGCGACCTAATTTCAGACTATATATACCATCTGAACTACGAAAATCTGGAATATTAGACTCTGTAGAAACCCCTGCACCACCGAAAAAGACAATTCTCCGACTTTGATCAATAATACCTTGTAATTGTTCAATCTTATCCATTTTGTACTCCTAGGAATTTTCAAGTTAAAAAGTTGAAAGTCTTGACTTCTTGTCAACTTGGCTTCCAACTTTATTTGATTATGATTTAGATATTAAACTGACTAGTCTCGGTCCTTTGACACAATTAGGCTTTCTTCAATTTCCTTATTCTTACCTATTTCAGTATTGATTCATTGTTGATAGTTATCATTTTGAGAACAAGAGAAATCATTCTAAATATAGCCTACCTTTAGTCTGCAATCAATGTTTCCAAACCAACCTTCATCATATCAGTGAAGGTGTTTTGACGTTCTTCTGCAGTTGTATCTTCATCTGGATTAACCAAACTATCTGAAATAGTCATAATAGCTAAAGCATCAACATGGTGTTGAGCAGCAAGATAGTAAAGAGCTGCTGCTTCCATTTCCACAGCCTTGACTCCCCATTTACCAAGCTCGATGTTCTTTTCAAAGTAGTTTGAATAAAAGACATCCGAAGACAAAACGTTCCCAACATGGGTTGTCATACCAAGTTCTTTGGCGATATGATAAGCCTTATCTAGCAAATCAAAGCTAGCGATTTGTGGGAAATCGTACTGTGGCCAGTCATTACGGACGATGTTGGAGTTGGTTGCAGCTGCCTGCGCCAAAACCAATTCACGAACGTGGACATCTTCATTCAAAGAACCCGCAGTTCCCACACGGATCAATTTCTTTACTCCGTAGTCGACAATCAACTCACGCGCATAAATCGAAATAGATGGCATTCCCATCCCAGTTCCCATAACAGAAACACGGTGACCCTTGTAAGTACCTGTATAACCAAACATGTTACGCACTTCGTTAAAACAAACAGCATCTTCAAGGAAATTCTCCGCAATAAACTTAGCACGAAGAGGATCCCCAGGAAGAAGAATTTTATCAGCAATTTCACCCTGCTTAGCAGCAATATGGATAGACATAATTTATGATACAAAGAGCGACAAGAAAACGACTGAAAATTAGGAATCTGACGAGAAATCCTGATTTCTCAGTCAGATTATCTATTTTCCGAGTTTTCCGCTCGTGTTCAAATTAGAACACCTCACTCTACCTTTCTTTTTTGTATATTTAGGATAGCGACAGAGAACAAAGTAAAAATAGGAAACTGACGTAGCATCAATGATGCTAGGAAGTTTATCTTTTTTACACAGTTCTCCGCCCGTATTCAGTTCAACAAATACGGTTTACCCATCCTTTCTTTATTCTAAGATTGATCGTCAGAAAGACACCAAACCCGTCAAAAAGCGAAGGGAAAATAGGAGTTGGGCGCAGTGAGCGATGCTCGCTAGACCAACTATCTTTTTCCAACTGCTTTTAGGGTGGGTTCAATTCCTTTCTTTCTTAATTTTGATGATATAAAAGAGAACAGCTCGGGTCCAATTCAAACCCAAAAAACCCTTCTCTTCTGAGTATTAAAAAAATTTTCCGCTCGTGTTCAAATCAGAACACGCGCTCTACCTTTCTTATTTTTGATATTTTGTAAAAACTAGCACAAATTAAAATATCTAGTTTGTCTGTAATTCTAATTTGTAAGCGAATCTAAAAAATTATGCAATTTTGCATTCATTTCAGAATAATCGTTACCACGCAATTCTTCAGGTAATTGAACAAAAGATAATGTTTGATGTTGTTCTATCAATCGTTCTTCACTATCCGCAGCAACCAATAAATCAATCGCTTCTATAT
>CABTAV010000220.1:0-2272 GCA_902482895.1 uncultured Streptococcus sp.
CTGTAGATTCCCCAATATTCGCTCCAGCTCTTCAAATTCAAAGCTAGCAATTGGTGTTTCACGTTTAAATAAATTCAGCAATCCCAAGGTTCGTCCTCCTTTCTTTTAATTTCTGCCGACCACCCACCCAAAATTTATGCTTTAAAAATCCCAACTATCGAGCATGTCTAGGAATTCCCCAACATTCGACTCATGTACAAGCTCACGTTTGTAAAGAGCAGCTATCAAAGCATGGAACCCATCTGTCTTTCTTCTGACAGGCTCTTTCTTCAAGAAACGCTTATTGCCATCCCTGTCCTCTTTGATGTAGGTATTATCCGTATACCAAATCATAGAGTTGTCATTTTCAAAGATAAACCGCTCATTCGCAAATCCATCTTCGATGATTGGCGCAACCTTGGATTGAATCGCCCCAGGATTACGCAAGAACTCATATTCAAACCCAGCCTCTTCTAGCAAAGGCTTCAACAAGTCCATTCTGAAACCATCAGCACAGACTAGCTCGATTTGATATTCTCTACTCCATTCATTCAATTTTTCAACCAATAAACGAGGGTCGATACTAGGACCGTCCACAATTGTGAATAAGCCTCTATCTGCCCATTCCTGGATAGGAGCTTTTAGTTTGAAAGCTTTCAAAAATGCTTTACGAGCAAATGAATGTTGCTTCCAAATAAATTCATCCCCATTCTTAAATAGCAAACCAACACTCGCAAAGTCTCGAATACTAGCATAGTCAAAACCTGCAACACATGAGCGCCCCTTTAAGTCGATACCAGGAGACCGTAGACAAGCTACTAACTTATCCCGAGAGGTGACATCTTTCTCAAGGTCAGCTTCAGGAAGATTCATCCGTTTTGTCATGAACTCCTGACGGCCAGACGGCTCCAACTCAAGGTCATCATAATCAGCCTTGGTTCTTGCAAGCAACCTTTTAGCGTAAGGAGTGCTTTCATCCAACATCGGATTAGCTTTCGGCCAGTTCTTCATGTCATCCACCTCATCCGCACTATCAAGCTTGCAGATGAAGGGGAATAGCCTGAAATCATCAACCTCTCCATTCAAGATTTGCATAGACTTCTCTATCAACTTGTCGTAAAATCCCTCACGCACATATCCATTCGTACCGTTGTAGAAAGTCCTGGCATGAGCAATCTTACCAAGACCAGACCTTTGAACCTTCACAGCCTTGTCATCTTCAAACTGGTGAATCTCATCAAACTCAAGACAGCCATCACGAGCAGAGTCCATCGTTTTCGGATTATTCGTCCGAAAAGAAAAGACCGAGTTGTTCGCTCGACCTGTAATAGACATTTTAGTTAGATAGAAATGGTCCTCAAGACCTCGCCTTTGAATAGTCTCATAGACCTCCTCAAACGAAACCTTACCTTGTTTCTCAGAGTTAGCAGTGATGGTCACATCATAATCTCTGATAGGGTAGATAGGACTGATAAAAAATGAGGATCTGGCTGACATAAAACCATTCTTACCACCCCCACGAGCTAAAGTATATAGATACTCGTCGAAGTGTGGCTCCCCATCCTCCTTCCGAAAAAGAAAAATAAACGGAGTCAAGAAAAGCTGGTACTTGGCCAAAGGGAAAAAGTTCTTTTCCGCAAAACGAATGAACTTGTCAATTAAGTCATTATCAAAATATAGATCATCTCGAAGATAGATTTTCTCCTTGATGATTTTAAACAGCAACTTTCTTTCATGATTAACAATAATCTTTCCTTGTTCTGCCAGTTCAATGTATTCGTCGACAAGTGGATGTGAAATCATAGCAATTCACTACTTTCAACTTGTTTTTTTTCTACCTCTTCGATTTTTTCATCTGGCAGTAAATCAATTAACTGTTTTATAATTCTTTGATAACTAGTTTCTTGAGCGTTATATAATTTAGCAACGGGTCTTTCTCTTTCATAAGGGTCTTGTTGCTCGGATTGTTTAAATAATGTGTAATATCCTTTTTTAGATATATCTTCCCACATTTCATTCAGCGCCACTCGTAATCTTGCTGCTTGAACTATCAATCCATAAGCTAAACTTTTTTTGTTCGGAGGTATATCCGAAAATTGAGCCACGAGGCGCTTTTGCTCAGTCCTAACTTTTTCGTTTCGCTTAGCTAAACTCATCGTTATTGCCTCCTTTCATATTTTTATTTTTTTTAAGAGGGGGAGGGGGGTCGTGTATGAAAAAAATAATAAAAATTTGGACAGTCGAGTGCAGACCGCTTACTCGCGTCTTTGAAAATTTCCGATTTTTTTGACCG
>CABTAV010000221.1:0-2268 GCA_902482895.1 uncultured Streptococcus sp.
TACTCTTCGAAAATCAAATTCAAACCACGTCAGCTTCACCTTGCCGTACTCAAGTACAGCCTGCGGCTAGCTTCCTAGTTTGCACTTCGATTTTCATTGAGTAAAAAATGAGTTTGGAAATACTATCCAAGCTCATTTTTTATCTAGATATAAGAAGTTGCCTTCTACACGTAACCAGTCTAGGTAAAGATATTTTCCCTGAATTCTGATATAATAGAAATATTGACTTCAAGAGTAAGGAAGAGAAGATGAACGCATTATTAAATGGAATGAATGACCGTCAAGCTGAGGCAGTGCAAACGACAGAAGGTCCCTTGTTAATCATGGCGGGGGCTGGTTCTGGAAAGACCCGAGTTTTGACCCACCGTATCGCTTATTTGATTGATGAAAAGCTGGTCAATCCGTGGAATATATTGGCCATTACCTTTACTAATAAGGCTGCGCGTGAGATGAAGGAGCGTGCTTATAGCCTCAATCCAGCCACTCAGGACTGTCTGATTGCGACCTTCCACTCCATGTGTGTGCGTATTTTGCGTCGTGATGCGGATCATATTGGCTACAACCGTAATTTTACTATTGTCGATCCAGGTGAACAGCGAACGCTCATGAAACGCATTCTCAAGCAGTTAAACTTGGATCCGAAAAAATGGAATGAACGAACTATTTTGGGGACTATTTCCAATGCTAAGAATGATTTAATTGATGATGTGGCTTATGCTGCTCAAGCCGGGGATATGTACACACAAATCGTGGCTCAGTGCTATACGGCCTATCAGAAAGAATTGCGTCAGTCGGAGTCGGTTGACTTTGATGATTTGATTATGCTGACCCTGCGTCTCTTTGATCAAAATCCTGATGTTTTGACTTACTATCAACAGAAATTCCAATACATCCACGTTGATGAGTACCAAGATACCAACCATGCCCAGTACCAATTGGTCAAACTCTTGGCTTCGCGCTTTAAAAACATCTGTGTTGTTGGGGATGCGGACCAGTCTATCTACGGTTGGCGTGGTGCTGATATGCAGAATATCTTGGACTTCGAAAAGGATTATCCCCAAGCCAAGGTTGTCTTGTTAGAAGAAAACTATCGTTCAACTAAAACCATTCTCCAAGCGGCCAACGAGGTCATTAAAAACAATAAAAACCGCCGTCCTAAGAATCTCTGGACCCAGAATGCGGATGGAGAACAAATCGTTTACTATCGTGCCAATGATGAGCTAGATGAGGCTGTATTTGTAGCCAGAACTATCGATGAACTTGGTCGGAGTCAAAACTTCCTTCACAAGGATTTTGCAGTTCTTTATCGTACTAATGCGCAGTCCCGTACTATTGAGGAAGCCTTGCTCAAGTCAAATATTCCTTATACCATGGTTGGCGGAACCAAGTTCTACAGCCGTAAGGAAATCCGAGATATTATCGCTTACCTCAATCTTATTGCCAATTTGAGTGACAATATCAGTTTTGAGCGTATTATCAACGAGCCTAAACGTGGAATTGGGCCAGGTACAGTTGAGAAAATCCGTGACTTTGCGAATATGCAAGACATGTCCATGCTAGATGCTTCAGCTAATATCATGTTATCTGGTATCAAGGGTAAAGCAGCCCAGTCTATCTGGGATTTTGCAAATATGATGTTAGATTTGCGAGAGCAGCTGGATCAGTTAAGCATTACTGAGTTGGTTGAGTCCGTACTAGAAAAAACAGGTTATGTCGATATTCTTAATGCCCAAGCAACTCTGGAAAGTAAGGCTCGTGTTGAAAATATCGAAGAGTTTCTTTCTGTTACGAAGAACTTTGATGACACCTCTGATGTGTCAGAAGAGGAAACTGGTCTGGATAAACTGAGTCGTTTCTTAAATGACTTGGCCTTGATTGCCGACACAGATTCAGGTAGTCAGGAGACATCAGAAGTTACCCTAATGACCCTGCATGCTGCCAAAGGTCTCGAGTTTCCAGTTGTCTTTTTGATTGGGATGGAAGAAAATGTCTTTCCGCTTAGTCGCGCGGCTGAGGATCAAGATGAATTGGAAGAAGAACGCCGTCTGGCCTATGTAGGAATTACGCGTGCAGAGAAAATTCTCTATCTGACAAATGCCAACTCGCGCCTGCTTTTTGGTCGTACCAACTACAACCGTCCGACTCGTTTTATTAACGAAATCAGCTCAGACTTACTTGAGTATCAAGGTCTGGCTCGTCCTGCAAATTCAAGCTTTAAGGCATCTTATAGCAGTGGCGGCCTTGCCTTTGGTCAAGGAATGAGCTTAG
>CABTAV010000222.1:0-2245 GCA_902482895.1 uncultured Streptococcus sp.
CCTTCTCCGCCTGTGATGACTTGGTTGACAACTTCATAGCTGGATTTACCACCAGCGACATTGTTTCGCCACAAGACTTCCAAGCGAATGGTGCCTAGACTGGCATCTTCACGTTGAACCTGCACCTTGGCAATGCCATTTTCCCCTGCTATCCACTTGGCTGCTTCATAGAAGTTGACAAAATTAAGCTGGTTTTTGATTTGATTTTTCTCTGAATTTGTAAGGGGATGATCTTGCAAAATACGGACATTATTGGCTTCCAGCTTGGCAAAAAAGTTTCCCCATAGGAGGTCTTCTGTATTTAACTCAGGTCGATACACCCATTGACTTTCTCCTTTTGTCAACTGGTTGATCAAATCTCGCTCGATAGCCAATTCCTGTTTGGTTTTGGGTTTACCTGCTACAGGGATAGCAGTCTCATCTTTGGGAGAGAGTCTCTGGCTGATATGGAAATCCTGCAAGGCTGATTGGTTGAGATGTTGCAATTTTTTGAGAAGATCTTGCTCCGTCCCTTTAATGGCTTGATAGGCTGCCGTCAGGTCTTTATCTGCATCTAGGTAGTGATGGGGATTCTTCTTTATTTGGATATAACCCTGCACCAAATCTTCTAAACGTCTCAGCTGAATAGCAAGCTGGTTCTGGAGTTCCTGAGAATTGCTTCCAGATGCTTCTTTCTGGTTGATAGCTTCTAGGTATTCTACGATGGCAGCATAACTAGGCTGTAACTCGGGCGCTGAAACGATGAGCTCTTGTTCTAATTCTTTTGATAACGTGTACATCATGTCCATCCTCCACTTCTATCAGGCAAAAAGCCCACCAAGGAAATTGGCAGGTCTTGAAACTGGGTAAGTGGACGCGAATGTAGCTCTCTGCATGGGACTTGTTTGCTTAACCATAGGGACTCTTCCTTTTCATTCATCCAAGGCGTTGCGACATCGAAAAAACAGCGCCTTTACTTCCTTCCATTGTATCATAAAAGACTAGTAGTGAAAAGGTTTTCTAGGGTATTCTCTCTAAATCTGGCAAGAATTCCCTGACCTTCAAACTTCTACTAAAACAAGCAAAATCCCCTGCGAATCTACATTGCAGGGGACTTGTGTGTTATTCTTGTACTTCTTTCTGAGCGGCCTTTCCTTGGTCTAGAAGGGCTTGGACGATTTTCTCATCGCGCAGTTTGACAGAATCGTTGATCATTTCTGCGGACTTGACGATGGTTGTTTCTAGTTGGGCACGTTTCTGACGTCCCAATTCAATGGCAGCGACGATACCTTGGTTTTGAGCGACCAGACTTTCAGCCAGTTTGGTAACAGACTCAACAGCGACTGTCGGGCTTTGGGCAATTCGTTCCATCTGTGGAATCACTTCCTTGCTGGTTTCGGCTAGCATCTGAAGGGCAGCATTGTTGGCATTGACAATGGCATCTGCCACAACACCTGATTTCATAGATTGTTGCAAAATACCAAGTTGGGCAATCGAAAGTTTCATTGTTGGAATGGTATTACGACGAAGCATGCCCAATTTTTGACGCATATCAGATGACACCTTCACAAGATTACGCATCTGAGGTGTTGTTGCCCAGGCAACGTAGAGACGGCTGACATACTCGGTGTGTTGTTGTTCGAGGGTATTGACCACTTCAGCCATGCGGGCCAATTCTTGTGACTTGGTCTGGTATTCTACCGTACTTGTGTCGAGTTGATCAGCTTGAGCTTTCAATTCTGCAGCGCGATTACCAGCTTCTGTCTGGCTGGCTTCGATAAAAGAAATCACTCCCACTAGATTTTCAATGGATTTAGTATTGTCCTCAATCAACATCTCAGCTGAAACGATATTTCGAGCTAAGACATCTTCTTGCTTGACCACTGCAGCAGCCATGCCATCGAGCTTTTGCTCCACTGTTTTTGAGTCAAAGTAAAATTCCTGTAAGGTATTCTTGCTCTTGTTAAACAATCGTTGCAAAAAGTTTGGCTTTTCTTCTAACTCAGCAATTTCAGCGTTCTTGTATTTGACGACAAAACCTTGCAACTCACGGTTGGTATTCTTGAGTAAGTCATCCACTTGGGGAATCTGTAATTTCTTTTGTTCTGACAAGATACGATTGACCGTATTATTCACACCTTCTACAGCAGATTGTCCAAAATCCAAAAGAGCATTTTGATTGGTGACAAACTGGTCTACTAACTGGGGCACGCGCGCCTTGATTCCTTCTTGTTGCTCAGGGCTCAACTTCTCAAGGAAGGTCAAG
>CABTAV010000223.1:0-2232 GCA_902482895.1 uncultured Streptococcus sp.
TTTCCACTGGTTTTTAGGATTTTTATCAGACTAACTTCCACTTCTACTAGCGGTGGAATTTACTTTGGGAATTTAGCTCCAGGATTGTGATATCTTTATCGCCCTGACCGAATACGATGAAGTGAACATGATTGCAGCCGTTCTAGCCAAAAAAATGGGAGCTAAAGAGACCATCGTTCGGGTGCGGAACCCTGAATACTCTAACTCTTATTTCAAAGAAAAGAATATTCTCGGTTTTTCTCTTATCGTTAACCCTGAGCTCTTGGCTGCCCGCGCTATCGCGAATATCATTGACTTCCCCAACGCCCTCTCTGTCGAACGTTTCTTTGGTGGACGGGTCAGCTTGATGGAATTCACTGTTAAATCCTCCAGTGGTCTTTGCCAAATGCCCATTTCTGATTTTCGGAAAAAATTTGGCAATGTCATTGTTTGTGCGATAGAAAGAGATCATCAAATTATCATTCCAAGCGGTGACATGACTGTACAGGATAAAGATAGAATCTTTGTCACTGGTAACCGTGTTGACATGATGCTCTTCCATAATTATTTCAAGTCTCGTGCCGTGAAGAGTCTTCTTATTGTTGGAGCTGGTAGAATTGCCTATTATCTACTAGGTATCCTCAAAGACAGTCGTATCGATACCAAGGTTATTGAAATCAATCCTGAAATCGCTAGCTTCTTTAGCGAGAAATTCCCAAACCTCTACATCGTTCAAGGAGATGGTACCGTAAAAGATATCCTGCTGGAAGAAAGTGCTCAAAACTATGATGCCGTTGCGACTCTAACAGGGGTCGATGAGGAAAATCTGATTACCTCTATGTTCCTTGACAGGGTAGGTGTACAGAAAAATATTACTAAGGTCAATCGTACCAGTCTCCTCGAGATTATCAATGCGCCTGATTTTTCAAGTATCATCACACCTAAAAGCATCGCTGTAGATACGATTATGCACTTTATTCGTGGCCGTGTTAATGCCCAGTATTCAGACCTTCAGGCCATGCACCATCTAGCCAATGGCCAAATCGAAACCCTGCAATTCCATATCAAGGAAGCCAATAAAATGACTGCCAAACCTCTTTCTCAACTGAAACTGAAAAAAGGGGTTCTTATTGCAGCTATCATTCGAAAGGGCAAGACTATTTTCCCTACAGGGGAGGATATGCTGGAAGTCGGAGACAAGCTCCTAGTAACAACCTTGTTGCCAAACATCACCAAGATTTATGACTTGATCGCGAGGTAAGAAATGAATAAAAGTATGATTCGTTACCTCCTTTCAAAATTACTTTTGATTGAAGCTGTTCTTCTTTTGGTTCCTGTGGCTGTTGCTATCTATTACCGTGAATCGAGCCAAGTCTTTACAGCCCTCTTTTCGACTATAGGGATTCTCGTATTACTAGGCGGTTCAGGAATTTTACAAAAGCCAAAAAATCAACGGATTTACGCCAAGGAGGGAGTCTTGATTGTTGCCCTCTGTTGGATCCTTTGGTCTTTCTTTGGTGGTCTCCCCTTCGTCTTTGCTGGCCAAATTCCCAGCCTTATCGATGCCTTTTTTGAGATTAGTTCCGGCTTTACAACTACTGGTGCAACTATTCTGAACGACGTTTCTGTCCTCAGCCGTTCCCTCCTCTTCTGGCGAAGTTTTACCCACTTGATTGGAGGGATGGGAGTGCTTGTTTTTGCACTTGCTATTATGGATAATGCCAAGAATAGCCACCTAGAGGTGATGAAGGCTGAGGTTCCTGGCCCTGTTTTTGGTAAAGTAGTATCCAAACTAAAAAACACTGCCCAGATTCTCTATCTCCTTTATCTAGCTCTCTTCTCCCTCTTTGTCATCATCTATTATCTAGCTGGTATGCCACTATTTGATAGTTTTGTGATCGCTATGGGGACAGCGGGAACTGGGGGCTTCACCGTCTATAACGATGGAATTGCTCACTATGGTAGCTCACTGATTACCTATCTGGTTAGTATCGGAGTTTTGGTTTTTGGGGTAAATTTCAATCTCTACTACTACCTCATGCTCCGTCGCGTCAAAGCCTTCTTTGGAGATGAAGAACTTCGGGCTTACTTAGTTATCGTAATGATTTCTACAGGCTTAATCAGCCTTAATACACTCTATCTCTACCCAGGATTTTCAAAAAGTTTTGAAATGGCCTTCTTCCAGGTTTCCAATATCATTACGACGACTGGTTTTGGATATGGAGACATTACCAACTGGCCTCTCTTCTCCCA
>CABTAV010000224.1:0-2206 GCA_902482895.1 uncultured Streptococcus sp.
GGGTGAGTTTGTCTTCAGTAATCTCACCTGACTGGGCTAACTTTTCCTTAACAACCTTACCAGCCTCAGAATTACTGTCTTTTACCCTTTCGAAATCTGATGCCATCTCTGTAAGGAGTTTCTGGGCCTCAACCTGATTGCCATTTTTGACCGCTTTGGATGCATCTGTGATTTTTACAAAGTAAGAACTTAAACTCTCTTGGGCAACCACTGGGGAAAAGATTAAAAATGACAGGGCTAAAACCAATAACCAGCTTCTAGCCTTCCAATAATTTCTGACCAATGTAGCCTCCTTTCTCCACACCACCAAAGCAAGCAAAGAGTCCACTACCGATGTGAGTGATGTATTCATTCATCTTATCTGTAGCACCTAGATTGGTTTGAACCTTGACAAAGGTATCAGGATCCTTCTGGAAAGAAATAAAGAGCAAGCCCGTATCAAACTGACCAGTTTTTTCATCAATCCCATCAGAGTAAGAATAAGAACGACGCAAAAGGGGCTTGTCAACTTCCTTAGCTAAACGAACATGCGAATCATCAGGCAAAAGACTCAAATCCACCTCATCAAACTCATTTTTCTTACCAAAGGGGGCACCACTTTCCTTATAACGGCCAAAGGTATTTTCTTGTTCTTCAAGACTAGTGCGGTCCCAGGTCTCTAAAAACATCTGAATCCGACGAACTGCCATATAAGAACCATTTTCCATCCAGTCCTTACTATCAGCCCAGATAACACGGTCAAAGTCTTGCTCCTTAGTTGGATTTGCTGTTCCATCCTTAAAACCAAAGAGATTACGTGGAGTCTCCATTCGATCTCCAATAGCTGCAAAACCAGACTGACTCCAACGAAGGGTCACTGCATTTCTGCCTTTACGGATGAGATTGCGAATCGCATGAAAGGCAACTTGCTCATCATCGGCACAGGCTTGAATCACAATATCTCCACCAGTATATTTTTCACGCAATTGCTCTTTAGGAAAAGGCGGTAAATCCCTGAACACTTGAGGACGCTTGTTTTCCAAGTTCATCTTTTTCAAGAAACTTGCAGACACACCAAAAGTCAGCGTCAAACGATGAGGATTGAGCCCGACTGTCTCACCAGTATCGCTCGGAGGCAAGAGAGCATTCTGACCATCTTTTTTAACCAGTTCCCCCTCAACCAACTTGGCACTATAATCCGTCCAATCCTTGAATAGCTGGATAATCTTATCTCTATCCGTCGTATGCAAATCCAAAACAACAAAATAGATATTCTTTTGCATGGGCGTACTAATCCCAGCTTGATGCTTGCCATAGAAAGCAATTTTTTCATTTCCGTACGAGATTTTTTCCTGACTTCCTAGCTTAGGTGCGAAAAAAGCAGAAGCACCAGAGAGTCCTAGCGCTAAACCAGCCCCTCCAATCCCTGCTTTTTTTAGAAATTCTCGACGGTCCATTTTCTTCTCAAAAAACTTTTCGTCTTTTTCAGTCATGACTCTTATTCTCCACTAAGAAATTTACCCATTTGTGATAGAGGTTCACCAAGTTTTGTCACGGCTTCTGACAATTCTTTGGTATCTTCTTTTGTCAAATCTGTATAGAGTTTGTAGTGTTCCTTGTCAGTCATGTGTTTGTCCAGCAAACTATTAACAGACTTGAAATCTGCTTCCAATTCTTTAACTAGGTTGACGTCTGATTTTTCAAGCAATGGTTTAAAGAGTTGGAAAATCTTCTCAGCTTCCTCGATATTGGCACGGAAGTCATACAAGTCTGTATGTGAGTAAATTTCTTCTTCACCTGTAATCTTGCTTGTCGCTACTTCGTTAAGCAAGTCGACTGCCCCAGTCAACATAACCTTGTAGTCCACATCTACAGTTGCAATCTTGGCTTTCAATTCCTTGATATCATTTACCAACTGATCGCCATAGCTTTCAGTTCCTTTAGTTGTATTGTCTTCCCAAAGAATACGCTCGATACGGTGGAAACCTGACCAACCTTCCTCTGTCTTGTTTTCGTCCATATAGTCTGCCAAACGGAAGTCAATCTTAACATCTGACTCACCAAAACTCTCGGCAATCGGTTCTGAACGCTCATAAGACATACGAATCAGTGGATAAACCTTCTTAGCCTCTTCTAATTTGCCTTCTTTCAACAGTTTGACAAAGCCTTCCGTATCGGTCAACAGTTTATCAATTTGCTCTTGCACAAAAGTCTTATAGTCAGCAGT
>CABTAV010000225.1:0-2171 GCA_902482895.1 uncultured Streptococcus sp.
GGGGTGATATCGGTATGGTCGTCAGACGAAGTGAGGATAAGGGGAAAACATGGAGCGATCGAGTAACGATTACAAATTTACGAGACAATCCAAAAGCCTCTGATCCATCAATCGGTTCACCAGTGAATATCGATATGGTTTTGGTTCAAGATCCTGCAACAAAACGAATTTTTTCTATCTATGATATGTTCCCAGAAGGGAAAGGAATCTTTGGAATGGCTGCTCAAAGAGAAGAAGCCTATAAACAAATCGATGGCAAAACTTATCAAATTCTCTACAAAGAAGGCGAAGAAGGTTCCTATACAATACGCGAAAATGGCACAGTTTATAGTCCAGATGGGAAAGCAACCGATTATCGTGTTGTTGTAAACCCAGTTAAACCAGCTTATAGCGATAAAGGTGATTTGTATCAAGGGAATCAACTATTAGGAAATATTTATTTCACAAGCAATAAAACATCTCCATTTAGAGTTGCTAAGGATTCTTATCTATGGATGTCTTACAGTGATGATGATGGTAAGACTTGGTCAGCACCTCAAGATATTACCCCAATGGTAAAAGCTGATTGGATGAAATTCTTAGGGGTTGGGCCTGGAACAGGAATTACTCTTCATACCGGACCTCATAAAGGTCGAATCATTGTACCTACTTATACAACTAATCAGACCAACCACTTAAACGGTTCTCAATCATCTCGGGTTATCTACTCAGATGACCATGGTAAGACTTGGCATATGGGAGGTGGTGTGAATGACCATCGTACGCTGACTGATGGCACTGTGATTGACTCAAGTACCATGAGTAATTATTATGCTCAAAATACCGAGTCCTCTGTTGTACAGTTAAATAATGGAGATCTCAAGCTCTTCATGCGTGGCTTGACAGGTGACCTTCAAGTTGCTACTAGTAAAGATGGTGGAGTAACTTGGGAAAATGATATAAAACGTTATGCGGATGTCAAGGATGTTTATGTTCAATTGGCTGCTATTCATACGATGCATGATGGAAAAGAGTATATTGTTCTTAGTAATGCAGGTGGACCAGGACGTTTCAACGGTTTGGTACACTTAGCCCGTGTCGAAGAAAATGGAGAGCTGACTTGGCTTAAGCATAATCCTATTCAAAGTGGTAAGTTTGCCTACAATTCTATTCAAGATCTCGGGAATGGCGAATATGGATTGCTTTATGAGCATGCAGATAACAACCAAAACGAATATACCTTGTCTTATAAGAAATTTAATTGGGATTTCTTAAGCAAGGATATGGTTTCTCCAACCGAAGCAAAAGTTACACATGCAGTTCATATGGGGCAAGGCATTATTGCCATGGAATTTGATTCAGAAGTATTGGTCAATCAAGCACCAACATTACAGCTTGCAAATGGTAAGACGGCTACGTTTATGACGCAGTATGACACAAAGACTCTATTGTTTACAGTAGATCCTGAGGATATTGGTCAAAAAGTTACAGGCTTAGCAGAAGGAGCTATCGAAAGTATGCATAATTTGCCTGTTTCAGTAGTTGGTTCTAAAATTACTCATGGTGTAAATGGAAGCGAAGCTGCGACAAATGAAGTTCCAGAATTTACGGGTGGAGTTAATGGTGAAGAAGGAGCAGTAACTGAAGAAGTTCCTGAATACACAGGCCAATTAGCTACAGCAGGAGAGGAACCAGCTCCAACATTAGAAAAACCGGAATTCACAGGAGGTGTAAATGCAGTTCTAGCAGCTTCAAATGACCTTCCTGAATATAAAGGAGGTGTCAATGGCGCTGAGGTAGCAGTCCAAGAAGTGCCAGAGTACAAGGGAGAAACTAAACCAGTCTTAGCAGCTGCAAACGAACGTCTAGCTAAGAAGTTATCTTTAGGACCAGATGCTACTTATCAAGCACCAGCGACTAAACAAAATGAGCTACCAAATACTGGAAGTAAAGAAAACACAACCCTTATTTCTCTAGGATTAGTAGCAGGTTTCTTATCTGTCCTGACATTAGGAAAGAAACGAAAAGAAGACTAGGTCTTGAATAAAATGAATTTCGCTCATCGTTAGTGAGAAAAGAGATGGCCCATTTGAAATAGGGCTATCTCTTTTTATCATTATGTGACTATTAGTCCGTCTCGATCCGTTAGGTGCGAGACAAAAAACCACCCGCTATGCGGGTGCGTGTCGAAG
>CABTAV010000226.1:0-2087 GCA_902482895.1 uncultured Streptococcus sp.
GTCTAAGTCCTCGATTGTTTCAAAAAGAGGAACGATTTGGACACGGGCTCTCTCTTTATCAACTAGCCCTACTTCTTTTAGTAAGATAGCCAATTCCAGCATGTCTGATACGCTGGTTGCATGTGAAATGATAGTCTGACGAATGACATCATCTCCCAACTTATCTTTCAACTTACGAGCAGCCTTAAAGATTGCTAATTCTTTTTCAAGTAACTCTGATTTTTCAACATGAGTGGCAGAAAGAATACGCGGATCTTCTTCCAATTCTTTCAAGAGAAGCTGGCATTTTTCTTCTTCACTTAGTTCACTATAATGAGAATGAATACCTGCTGATTTCAAGAGTTCGGCCACACAGGCTTCGTGAACACTTGAATCTTGACGCATGTCAATAGATGCCAAATAGAAACCAAAAATTTCAACTGCCTGGATCAACTCAACAAAATCACCAGAAATCAGTGCTTCACCCTTATTTTCCAAGAGGGAATCACGAATAGTAATTAAATCCTTATAAAAATCATTAGCTGTTTCATAGCGAGCTCCAACTTCCTTATCTTCAATCAGATAGGTTTTTGTTGCTTGGATTTTTGATTGAATATCAAACAAGGCACGACGATAAAGCTCTTTTTCACGGTAGATCGAGTTATCCTTGGATTGACGAGCCATTTCTCTGACTTGCTTGCTCACATTGACAATACTGGTTGAGAGAGAGAACTCACGATAAAGTTGGTAAATCTTTTCATCATAGTAGTTCATGATGACTTCACACTGAGTCATAGCAGATTGTTTCAAGGTATCTGCTGTAACAAAAGGATTCCCATCACGGTCTCCACCAATCCACATGCCCATGGTAATTGGTTTAGGATGTTTCAACTCCAAACCGTGTTTTTTAGCCAGACGCTTGTACTCAGCAGTCAAATGAGGAACTGCCTTCAGGAATGAACTATTGTAGTACTCCATAACATTCGTGATTTCATTGGTCACTTTCAATTTCTTTTCACGAATCATGTCTGTCTGCATGATAATCTCAATATAACGACGGAGATCATTATGCCATTTTTCCTTATTAATCAAGCCTAATTTCACATCACGATACTTACGCAAGAGGGTGTGGATATGGTTAGTCAAATCCAACATACTCTTACGTTGCACTTGTGTTGGATGGGCTGTCAAAACAGGGACAACATTCAAGTGTTCTAAAATTTCAACCGCATTTTCTTTTTCTGCAACCATTTTAATCGTTGCTGATAATTTACCAAGATAATCTTGATCGATATTATTTTGATGGTTGATTTCATAGGCCAAATCCACGTCTTCTGAAATATTAATCAAGAGGGGCAAGATGGAGAAATAGCGTGAAATATAAGCCATTTCATCATTTGACAGACTAGTAACCAGTTGGTTCAAGCCTTGATAATCTTCTTGAGTTGACAATTCTTTCAACTGCATGATTTTTTCAAAAGTCTCTGGGGCAAGCATATTTTTAGTGATATCTTCTAACAATTCTGTTAAAATCAATACTTCTTCTTGCACGACAGCTTTATTACTATAGTTTTCTAATTTTTGAAGAGACATAGGTCATCCTTTCCACTATCAACTCTACATATAGTTTGATGAGTGAGCTTCTAACTCCTCATACAATTGGGCACGTTTTTCACTTGCATCAATATTTAAGACAAAGGCGATGGCTACAGACAAGACCAGGAGACTGTTACCTCCTTGTGATAAGAAGGGGAAGGTTACTCCTGTCGAAGGAATAATGCCAGAAATTCCACCGATATTGACAAAGACCTGTACTAACATCATTCCCCCAATCCCAATCGCCATCATGGAATTAAAGGGATTTTTAGCACGAATTCCAACTAGGATAATTCGCAAAATCAGGAAAAAGACAAGTGCCAAAATCAAGCTAGCTCCCACAAATCCAAACTCTTCAATGACAATTGAAAATACAAAGTCTGTATGGGCCTCTGGTAAATAACCACGTTTTTCGATTGAATTTCCTAATCCTAGACCAAACCACCCACCATTTACCATAGCAAAGTAGGAATTTGCAAGTTGGTGGCCTGCTCCTGCCAAATCGGCAAAGG
>CABTAV010000227.1:0-2087 GCA_902482895.1 uncultured Streptococcus sp.
ACCAGATGATTGTAGCGGAAAAGAGCAGTGTAGCGGAGAAAGAAAAAGCAGACCTAGAAAGTGCCTTGCAAGCTGAGCCTATCCATGATTATCAAAAAATCTATTCTAAATCCATTGAAAAAGATTTCAAAGGAAAAACAGGACTTCAGACTATCACCATAATGGTCACAAGCAGAGAAAATTTCAAACCCTTTATCGCATTAGAGGAAAATGGCCAAGAGGTGGAGATCACTGATGGAGCCGTCGTAAGTCAAAAACTAGCTCAACTAGCAGATGTTACTGTTGGAGACAAGCTGGAGCTTGATGGGAAAGAAATCAAGGTATCGGCTATTTCTGAAAACTATGTTGGACACTTTGTTTATCTCAACCGAGCGACATACGAACAAGTCTACGGTACCAGTCCGAAAGACAATACCTACCTAGTAAAATTAAAAGAGCCAACACCATCCAATACGGAGAAAGAAGCTGCGGTCTTTATGAAAAAAACTGCTGTTTCTGGGGTGGTCCAAAATGCAACGGCTATCCACCTCTTTGAATCTGTAGCCAATTCTCTCAATAAAACCATGGTAATCCTTATCCTTGTTTCCGTCTTGCTAGCCATTGTCATTCTTTACAACCTCAACAATATCAATGTGGCAGAACGTATCCGTGAACTTTCCACTATCAAGGTTCTAGGTTTCCATAATAAAGAGGTGACCCTCTATATCTACCGCGAGACCATGGTGCTGTCCTTTGTGGGGATTGTTCTCGGTTTGGTAGCCGGCTACTATTTACATCAATTTTTGATTCAAATGATCTCACCTGCCACCATACTTTTTTATCCGCGGGTCAGCTGGGAAGTTTATGCTCTTCCAATCGTCGCAGTGACTGTGATTTTAGGTTTATTGGGCCTCTTTGTCAATCACCACTTGAGAAAGGTGGATATGCTCGAAGCCCTGAAATCAGTAGAGTAGGTCAAGCTTTTAAACAGTAAATCAGTTGACAAAATCTCTGCTTCTTGGTAGAATAAGAACTGTCGTAAAGACAAATAACTTCTTCTTGGTTGCAGGCATGCCAACCTGTCACTCGGATGAAGCCAAATAAAAAGGAGAAACATCATGGCAATCTCAAAAGAGAAAAAAAATGAAATCATCGCACAATATGCACGTCACGAAGGTGATACAGGTTCAGTAGAGGTTCAAGTTGCTGTCCTTACATGGGAAATCAACCACCTTAACGAACACATCAAACAACATAAAAAAGACCACGCTACTTACCGTGGATTGATGAAAAAAATCGGTCGCCGTCGTAACTTGCTTGCATACTTGCGTAAAAACGACGTTAACCGTTACCGTGAGTTAATCAACTCTCTAGGACTTCGTCGCTAATCTTGCGTCTAAAACGTTTCTATACTTCGTTGACTTCGCCTCGATGTACCATCAGTACAACCTTCGCCTCGTCGCCTAGTCTATAAACGGTTTATCCAGCAAGACTGGAGCTCTCTGATTTTGGGGAGCTTTTTTCTATGCTTGGACCGTGTTCAATTGAGCATATCTTGATAATGAAGCTACTCTAAATTGGGTAGCTTTTTTACTTTTGTCACCTTACCTTGGTATACTCAAGTATTATTTTTGGTTACGGTTCCTAGCACTGTAAGGTAAAATAAACCAGATCTTCTCCCTTCGGGGAGATTTTTTTTTGTTTCACTGAACGTTTCGTACGATCTTCGCCTCGTCGCCTAGTCTATAAACGATTTATCCAGCAAGAATTATGATGCTAAGGGCGTCAAAAATCCGTATGAAAATAGGGAAAGGACACCGTGTTCGATGAACACAAGGAGTTTCATCTTTTTCACTAGGATTTTAGCCCAGGCTCAAATCAGCTCTCTGACTTCAGAGGGCTTTTTTATTGAGGTTTTATCGGTCACAATTTTGGAGACTACAAAAACCTCAAATGGTATCAGCTAATTACACCATAAAGCCGAGTAGCTGTCTGCAAGCCCCCTCGGAGAGCCCACACTTTACGAAGTAAAGTATAATATGTTATACTTTACATGGAAGTAGTCACCGAATTCCAGTTAGAAATTACTTTGTAACTACGTTTTGAGG
>CABTAV010000228.1:0-2058 GCA_902482895.1 uncultured Streptococcus sp.
TGGAACCCTCCCCCTTTCTTAGGATCATTGATATAAAGTGCACTGCTGGCATCATCGACAGGACGACTCATCGGTTTACTATTATCCAACTTACGTAGAGCATTAATCATCCCTTGAGGATTGCGGGTCAACTCGACACTGGAAGCATCAGCTAGGAATTCCCTCTGACGAGAAATAGCTAGTTGCACCAAGGTTGCAGCGAGAGGTGCCAGCACAATAGCTAGTAGTGAAACCACGAGCATAATGATTTCTAAGCCATTTCCATCTTTTTCGTCGTCACTTCGTCTGCGACCTGCGCCACCCCACCACATCATACGACCGGCCATACTAGAAAGCATGGTAATGGCACTGGCAAGGGCAACGGCAATAGTCGAAATTCTAATATCGTAGTTACGGATATGACTGACTTCATGTCCCATAACAGCTTCTAGCTCCTCGCGATTCATGATAGCAAGGAGACCTGAAGTCGCAGCAACCGCCGCATTTTGAGGGTTAGAACCTGTCGCAAAGGCATTTAAGGCTGGATCATCAATGATGAAAACACGGGGCATAGGAATCTGAGCGACCATAGCCATATCTTCTACTACATGGTAGAGGTCTGGTGCCGTTTGCTCATCCACCTCACGAGCGCCATTCATGGACATGACAATCTCTGTCGATTGAAAAATCATGGACAAGGCATAGATAAAGCCGATAATCAGCGCAATAACCAAACCACCAAACCCAGACCGCATAAAGAGGTAACCAACCGCATAGCCAACAAGAGCTAAGAGTAGGAAAAATACCAGCAACAAAATCCATGTTTTTCGTTTATTGCTTGCAATTTGATCAAACAACATCTTAGTCACCTAAACCGCTAAAATCAACTTTAGGAACTGCCTTTTCCTCTTCTGGAGTTTGAAGGAAATCTGCTGCTTTAAATCCAAACATTCCAGCGATAATATTGCTTGGGAAAGTTTCTAATTTTACATTGTAGTTGCTGACAACACTGTTGTAGAGTTGACGAGAGTAAGAAATTTTATTTTCTGTGTTTGTCAACTCCTCTTGCAATTTAACAAAGTTTGCACTAGCTTTCAAATCTGGATAGCTTTCTGCAACTGCAAAAATACCTGAAACCTGACGAGTGAGGGCATCACTAGCTTTCATAGCTTCTGCTGGTGAAGTCGCTGCCGCCACTTGGTTACGAAGTTCTGCCACCTTTTCAAGGGTAGAACCTTCATATTTAGCATAACCTTTTACAGTCTCAATCAAGTTTGGCAAGAGGTCATTTCGACGTTTCAACTGAACATCAATCTGACTCCAAGCCTCCTTTGTTTGCATACGATTTTTAACCAAACCGTTATAGCTAACAATCACAAAAATAACAATAAGAGCTAAAACTCCAAGAATAATCCAAGTCATGATATAAGTCCTTTCTACTTTTAGATTAGTACCAGTATATCAAATTTTTAATGATTGTGGTAAAATAAGATGATATTAAAGAAGGAAATAACTATGAAACCAGAAAAATTTTACAACTTGCTTGCCGAGCAAAATCTTCCACTTTCGGACCAGCAAAAAAAACAATTTGAACGTTATTTTGAACTCTTGGTCGAGTGGAATGAAAAGATTAATTTGACGGCTATTACGGACAAGGAAGAAGTTTATCTCAAACATTTTTACGATTCGATTGCACCCATTCTGCAAGGCTTGATTCCCAACGAAACTATCAAACTTCTTGATATTGGAGCTGGAGCAGGATTTCCTAGTCTACCAATGAAAATCCTCTATCCTCAGTTAGATGTAACTATCATTGATTCTCTCAACAAGCGCATCAACTTCCTCCAACTTTTGGCTCAAGAACTGGATTTGGACGGTGTTCATTTCTACCATGGACGTGCAGAAGACTTAGCTCAAGACAAGAACTTCCGTGCTCACTATGATTTTGTAACAGCTCGTGCTGTAGCCCGTATGCAGGTCTTGTCTGAATTGACAATTCCCTACCTTAAAGTTGGCGGAAAACTATTGGCACTCAAGGCCAGCAATGCGCCTGAGGAATTATTAGAAGCTAAGAATGCC
>CABTAV010000229.1:0-2055 GCA_902482895.1 uncultured Streptococcus sp.
AGCAGCCAGTCTTACAACTTGCTACTTTTCAAATGATGATTTACAAATGTCTTTCCAGCCACTCGATTTTTTTAAAATCCTTATTGTTATTGCGATTATTTCGATAGGAGTCTTGAGAAGAAGCTTTGTAAATACTTAGATACTGCTCCAGACTTGGAAGACGAAATGTGATACCTTCAATGTGAATAAGCTCTATATCCGATTCCGAAACTCCTGCAAAATCAGGTAAAGAATCGATACTTCCAAACTCAACACTCAGACCATCTTTTTGGAATTCATGCTCATGAAT
The DNA here is from genome assembly GCA_902482895.1 of uncultured Streptococcus sp. GTDB lineage: Bacteria > Bacillota > Bacilli > Lactobacillales > Streptococcaceae > Streptococcus. The sequence continues at coordinate 290 of CABTAV010000229.1, forward strand.
ATCTATTAAGGCGTATCCTAAGTGTTTCATCACTTTCATTATCTTGTCCCACTCATAAATTCTGAGATGATCAGGTGCTTCCCAACCTCTAGGATCACCAGGCACATGAATGTCAATGTCAGACGGCCTCCATTCTTCATTTGAACGGTATTCAAAACCCAAGGACCCCATGAGCGTCGGAGTGATTCCGATTTGGTTTAAATGAGAACAAATTGTTCGAAATTCATCAAATAGAGAATTCATTCCTCCTCCAATCGTTGATACAGAACTTGATTTCATTGTAAAAAATAAACTATTTTTTATCTTCTACTCTTTCGGTTTTGAAAATACTTCTACTCGTTGAGCTAGAACTTTGATTTCTACAGGTAGGTTATCCGATTTATCGCCGTCAACATCTGACTCCAATTCACTATCTGAAGAGATTTTAATATTACGCGCTCTGATATACTCAATATTATCATTGCCGACAACATCTCCTTTTAGTAAATCAGGAATAACGGATAGTTTAGAGAATATAGAAGCATCTTTCAGAATTAAAATATTGGCATAGCCGTCTTTGTTCTCTTCAAAAATTTTCTTATCAGCAAAGTAATTTGTCAAGAGAACCAACACATGGCTAGCTTCACCAACATAATTTCCATTTTCTGTCTCGACCTTAATGTTAAAGACCTGATCTGTCATGACAGACTTCATGGTATTTACAGCATAGGCTAAAATACCGAATTTTGTCTTGTCCTCGATTTCAACATTATGAATCGCCTCAGGTAGAGAACCGATACTAAAGATATAACCAAAATAATTGTTATTTGCTTTACCGATATCAATCTTATTGGTTAAATCAAAATCCAGTTCATCAATCGCGCCATCGATATCTTGATTGATTTCCAACAGTTTTGTAATGAGGTTACCCGTCCCACCAGGGATAATCCCTAACTTAGGAATGTAGTCTTTCTCAGCAATACCCGAAATAACTTCATTAACAGTCCCATCACCACCAAACACAACCACTGCATCGTACTGCTCACGAGAAGCTTCTTCAGCAAAATGTGTTGCATCCAGCGCTTTTTCGGTAATTTTGGTTTCCACGTGCTCAAAGTATTCTTTTGCTTTATTCTCCAACTTTTCTTTGTAATCCAAAGCCTTTTCCCCACCAGAAGTAGGGTTGATAATTACCATTACTTTTTTCATTAATTTCTCCTTAATCTTCGCTAGAAATGGTTGCATTTCATCGTATGTAACAAAATGTACTCTCATTATACAATGAAAATACAGAAAAGAGAAATATGAAGTACTGGAAATTAATCTGCTTCTATTCTATTTTCCCATCGTCTAACTACATCCTTTAAGGGTTCATCCAAGTAAGAATAGGCCTTTTCCTTGATCCAATCAGGAATGCCATATGCCGCCTCAGCTATGCTACCAGTGATTGCGGCCAGTGTATCACTGTCGCCACCAAGTGAGATGGCGTTTCTTATCGCATCTTCGAAGTCTCTACTTTCAAGAAAGGCGATAATGGCTTGAGGGACAGTTTCCTGACATGTTTCGTTAAAACGATAATTAGGGCGGATTTCATCTAAAGTTTTAGATAGATTGTAGCCGTATTCTTTCTCTATATAATCCTTAATCCGTCTTTTACACTCTGTTGGATTGTCCTTAATTGGTTGCTCGTATTCTCTACAATAACCACCATAGTAAAAACGACACAAAAAGATAGCATCAGCTGTAGCCAAAGCGCCTTTTATACCTTCTGGATGATTATGAGTTAC
>CABTAV010000230.1:0-2017 GCA_902482895.1 uncultured Streptococcus sp.
TCTTCATAGCTATTATCCTAGCTCTTGCTAGCTTGATTATCATTCGTCATAAGGATAATATCATACGTATCAAAAATAAAACTGAAAATCTTGTTCCTTGGGGACTGAACTTGACTCATCAAAATCCTAAAAAATAAAACGCCAGTTTGAACAGAACTGACGTTTTTTGTATGCTTATTTTGATTTGATATAGTTGATACCATCTGCTTTTGGTGCAACTGCTTTTCCAAAGAAGGCTGCCAAGACCAAAATAGTCAAAACATAAGGTGCGATTTGAAGGTAAACCGCTGGCACTCCTTGTAGAAATGGCAATTGAGAACCGATAACAGCCAAACTTTGTGAAAGTCCAAAGAAGAGACTAGATAACATAGCTCCGATTGGATTCCATTTTCCGAAGATCATCGCAGCAAGAGCGATAAATCCAGGTCCAACAATAGTTGTCACTGAGAAGTTAACTGAGATGGATTGAGCATAAATCGCTCCGCCAATTCCACCTAGGAAACCTGAAATAATAACCCCTAAATATCTCATCTTGTAGACATTGATTCCCAAGGTATCCGCTGCTTGAGGATGTTCACCGACAGAGCGGAGACGAAGACCAAAGCGAGTCTTGAAGAGGATAAACCAAGCAAGGAACGAGAAGGCAATCGCTAGATAACCAAGTAGACTAGTTGACTTGAAGAAGATATCACCAATCACTGGGATATTTGCCAAGACTGGGAAATCAAAGCGTCCAAAAGTCTGACTTAGGTTGTCGGTTTGACCTTTGTTATAAAGAACTTTCACTAAGAAAACAGCCAAGGCTGGCGCCATCAAGTTCAATACCGTACCGCTGACAACATGGTCTGCACGGAAATGAACCGTCGCTGCTGCGTGGATGATAGAGAAGAGACCACCAACCAATCCTGCTACAAGCAAGGAGAGCCATGGAGTTGCTGCTCCAAATTGTTCTGCAAATTCAAGGTTAAAGACAACTCCAGAAAAGGCACCCATAACCATAATTCCTTCAAGGCCGACGTTTACGACACCACCACGTTCAGAGAAAACACCACCAATACTTGTAAAGATGAGGGGGGCTGAGTAAATCAGCATAGAAGACACCAAGAGGGTGAGCAAGGTTGTAATAGACATCTTTACTTACCTCCTTTAACTTGTTTTTTCGGTTTGACAAAGCGTTCGATAAGGTAATGAACACTGACAAAGAAGATAATAGACGCTGTTACAATGCTGACAAGCTCAGACGGTACCTGCGCTGCATTCATACCAGGGGCTCCAACTTGGAGAACACCAAATAAGAAGGCTGCAAAGAGAATACCAATTGGTGAGTTGGCCGCAAGCAGACTAACCGCCATCCCGTTAAATCCGACAGCTAAGGATGCTCCTTGAACATAGACGTTCTGGAAGGTTCCCAGACCTTCAACAGCTCCACCAAGACCTGCCAATGCACCTGAAATAATCATTGATAGGATAATAGTCCGTTTGGCAGAAATACCAGCATATTCTGAAGCATGTGGATTAAGGCCAACCGCACGGATTTCAAAACCAAGAGTTGTTTTCTTGAGCATGAACCAAATAACTGCAACGGCAATGAGAGCAAAGAAAATACCAATATTCATCCGTGAGTTACCAGTCAACTCAGACAACCAAGGTGTCTGGTAGGTTGCATTAGCCCCAACACGAATGGTCGAATCTGTACTTTGCATGAAGTCTTTAGGGAAAGCATGGATAAAGGCATTTCCTACATACAAGACAATGTAGTTCATCATGATGGTTACGATAACCTCTGACGTCCCTAGATAGGCTCTAAGAATACCCGGAATCGCTCCGACAATCCCTCCAGCGATCAAGGCAATCACGATAGTCGCTAGAATCATCAAGGGACGTGGCATATCTGGATGCGATAGGGCAAACCAACCACTGAGAATCCAACCTGCCAAAGCCTGACCAGGAAGCCCGACGTTAAAGAAACCAGCTCGACTGGCAACGGCAAAACCAAGACCAATCAAGACCAGAGGCC